>NZ_JAOCGL010000169.1:0-5103 GCF_029842485.1 Stenotrophomonas sp. GD03777 | reverse complement strand
GCCTGCACCGGGCGCTGGATGCCGCGCGTACGGAAATGCACGAGCTGCGCCAGCGCCTGCATGGCGCCCTGAACCAGGAAGTAGGCGAGTTCCTCGACCTGCACGCGCTGCTGCTGGACGACCCCGAGCTGCTGTACGGCCTGGATGATCTGATCCGCAGTGGCCCGTACAGCGCCGGCTATGCCTTGCGCCTGCAGCGCGACCGCCTGGCCAAGGTCTTCGATGGCATGGACGATGCCTATCTGAAGAGCCGCATGGACGATCTCGACCATGTGATCGGGCGCATCCACGCCTTCCTGCAACCCGAACGGCCGTCGGCAGTGAAAGGCCTGGCCGGCGAGATCCTGGTCTGTGACAACATCGCGCCCTCCGAGCTGGCGCAGCTGCAGGCACAGGGCGTAGTCGGCATCGTCACGGCCGCCGGCAGCGCGCTGTCGCACAGCGCGATCCTGGCGCGCAGCCTGCACCTGCCCCTGATCGTCAACGTGCCGCAGCTGCTCAGCCGCATCGCCGATGGCGATGTGCTGATCATCGATGGCGCCGACGGCAGCATCACCGTCAACCCGCAGGCCGACAACCTGCGGGACTACCGCGTCCGGCTGAAGGAACATGCGCGCGAGCAGCGCGAGCTCGGCCGCCTGCGCAGCAAGCCCAGCCGTACCCGCGACCAGGTCGACATTGCCCTGCTGGCCAATGCCGAATCGCTGGAAGACGTGACCCAGGCGCATGCACTGGGCGCGCAGGGGCTCGGCCTGTACCGCACCGAATTCCTGTTCCTGCAGCGCAATGAGCTGCCGGACGAAGAAGAGCAGTTCCAGACCTACCGCGATGCCGCGCTGGGCATGAGCGGGCGGCCGGTCACCATACGCACGCTGGACCTGGGCGCGGACAAGGCCGACCGTACCGGCCTGACCCTGAGCAACGAAGAGAACCCTGCACTCGGCCTGCGCGGGGTGCGCCTGTCGCTGGCACGGCCGAAAGTGGCCGACACCCAGCTGCGCGCGATCCTGCGCGCGTCTGCATACGGCAAGCTGCGCGTACTGGTGCCGATGGTCAGCACCCGCGAGGAGCTGCTGGCCGTGCGCCGGCGCATGCTCAAACTGACCGAACAGCTGCGCGGCGAAGGGCACATGGTGTCCGACCACGTACCGCTGGGCGCGATGATCGAAGTCCCCGCCGCTGCGCTGGCGCTGGAGAGCTTCATCGACCTGATCGATTTCCTGTCGATCGGCACCAACGATCTGGTGCAGTACCTGCTGGCTGCCGACCGCAACAACGAGGCGCTGGGCGAGTTGTATTCACCGTTGCACCCGGCCGTGCTGCGGCTGCTGCAGATGGTGATCGAGACCGGCGCGCGTCACCGCATCCCGGTGGCGGTCTGCGGCGAGATGGCCGGTGATGCCCGGATGACCCCGCTGCTGCTGGCGCTGGGCCTGAGCGAGTTCAGCCTGCACCCCGGTACGTTGCTGGAGGTACGCCGCGCGATACGCGAAGCCGACCTGTCCGTGCTGCGCGCGCGCGCGCCGAAGCTGCTGACCGCGCGCGACCGCCGCGCCATCGAACGCTGGCTGGCGCTGGTGGCCGATACGCCCTGACACCACCCACTCGCCGGGCATGCACGCCTGGGGTCAGATCCCTTTCCCGCGGGAAAAGGGATCTGACCCCGTCTCGTTGCCGCCGGGGTATCCGGTGAAACATCCCCTTGCGATAATGACGCGCTGAACACCCCTGTTGCCGCATCCTTGCCGGGATCGCGGCTTTTCTTATCCCGCGGGAGCTGCGATGGCTGAAGCTGTACGCCACGACAAGACTGCGCGCCAACTGCGGATGCTGTCCGATGCACTGGACAGCGGCCGGCTGGGCCCGGTACGTCGCCTGGTCAACACCCTGGCCCCGGCCGAGATCGGCAACCTGCTTGAATCACTGCCGCCGGGCAAGCGCGAGGTGGTGTGGGGCCTGGTCGATCCTGAAGACGACGGCGAGGTGCTGGTCCACGTCGGCGAGGACGTGCGCGAAAGCCTGCTCGCGGACATGGACCCGGACGAGATCATCGCCGCGGTCGAAGACCTGGACATCGACGATCTGGCCGACCTGGTCGAAGACCTGCCGGATACGGTCATCGATGAAGTCCTCAAGTCGATGGACCGCGAGAACCGCGAGCGGCTGGAACAGGTGCTGTCCTATCCCGAGGACAGCGCCGGCCGCCTGATGAACCCGGACGTGGTGACCGTGCGCGCCGACGTCAACGTCGACGTGGTGCTGCGCTACCTGCGCCTGCGCGGCGAATTGCCTGACCACACCGACCACCTGTTCGTGGTCAGCCGGCGGCACCAGTATCTCGGCCGGGTGTCGCTGGCGGCACTGGTGACCCACGAGGACACCACCCCGATCAACCGCCTGATCGACGACGAGCAGCCGGCCATCGACGTCGGCGAGAGCGACCAGGAAGTGGCACGGCAGTTCTCCGACCATGACTGGATCTCCGCACCGGTAGTGGACGAGAACAACATCCTCGTTGGCCGCATCACCATCGATGACGTGGTCGACATCATCCGTGGCCAGGCCGAGCACCAGGCGCTGGGCGCAGCCGGCCTGGACGAGGACGAGGACCTGTTCAGCCCGGTCTGGCGCGCCATGCGCCGCCGCCTGATGTGGCTGTCGATCAATCTGTGCACGGCGTTCCTGGCCTCCAGCGTGGTCGGCCATTTCGAAGGCACCATCGACAAGCTGGTGGCGCTGGCGGTGCTGATGCCGATCGTCGCCGGCCTCGGCGGTAACGCCGGTACCCAGGTGCTGGCGCTGATGGTGCGCGGCCTGGCGTTGGGCCAGGTGGGCGCCTCCAACGCGCGCACGCTGCTGTGGAAGGAAGTGCGGGTGGCCGCGCTCAACGGCCTGCTGCTCGGCTCGATCCTGGGGCTGATCGTGCTGGTCTGGTTCCACTCGCCCGGGCTGTCGGCGGTGATCGCCATCGCGCTGACCTGCAACCTGCTGTTCGCGGCACTGGCCGGCGTGCTGGTGCCGCTGACCCTGAAACGCTTCGGCTTCGACCCGGCGCTGGCCAGTGGCATCTTCCTGACTGCCGTGACCGACTCGATGGGCTTCTTCACCTTCCTCGGCCTGGCCACGCTGGTGCTGCTGCACTGATCCCTGCCGGGCCGGATCCCCGCAACGCGGAGCTCCGACCCACACCAAGACCCAGGGTCGGATCCCCGCAGCGCGGGGCTCTGACCCGATTCCAACTGGACCCTCATGGCCACCACGATCGAAAACTATTTCCAGCCCGGCTGGCGCGACCAGCAGCACACCTGCCCAGCCTGCGAATGGAAGGGCAGCTCGCGTGCCATGGAGATGGAGCTGGACGAGGACGCCACCGAGTACGACTGCCCGGTCTGCGAAAACCCGTTGCTGGTGGTGCTGCACCCGGACATGGCGCAGGTGCAGGCTGCGGCGGCGGCAGGCAATGCCGAAGCGCAGGAACAACTGGACATCATTGCCAGCTTCCCGCGCCCGCAGTGATGCGGCGCAAGATGCCGCGTTGACCTGCGGCGGACTAGGATGCGGCTGAACCCACCGCTCCTGGAACGTCGATGGTCCGTACGATGATGCGCTGGCTGCCAATGCTGGCGATCCTGATGATGGCCGGCTGCGCCTCGCACCCGGACAGCGCACGTGGCCGCTTCGAATCGCGTGCGGTGAAAGTGGATGGCCGCACCGCCTATTACCAGGTGTTCATTCCGGCAACCGCGGCGCGCATGCCTGGCGCGCTGCCGGTGGTGCTGTTCCTGCACGGATCCGGCGAGCGTGGCGGCGACGGCGTCAAGCAGACCCATGCGGGGCTGGGGCCGCACCTGCGCAGGCACGCGGCCGACTTCCCCGCGTTGGCCGTATTCCCGCAGGAGCCGGGCCGCCAGGAATGGAGCGGGCGCAACAACCGCGTTGCGCTGGCCGCCCTGGACGCCACCATCGCCGAGTTCGGTGCCGATCCCTCGCGGCAGTACCTGACCGGGATGTCGATGGGCGGCTATGGCAGCTGGAACATCGCGCTGGATGACCCCGGGCGCTTCGCCGCGATCGTGCCGGTATGCGGCGCGGTGCTGGCGCCGCGCGCGGTGCGTCCGACGCTGTTCGTCGAACAGGTGGCCCAGGAATCCGATCCGTATGCCGCGATCGCCAAGCGGCTTCGGCACACACCGATCTGGATCTTCCATGGTGCGCTGGATGACGTGGTGCCGCCGGACGACGACCGCAGGCTGCACGCCGCCTTCCAAAGCGCCGCTGCACGCGACGTGCGCTACACCGAGTACCCGGAGGGCAACCACAATGCCTGGGACGCCACGTACGCGGACCCGGCAATGTGGGCATGGCTGTTCGCGCAGAAGCGCTGAACCGCGGCTTCTGCTGGGAAACATCTGTTGGTGGATACCTACCGTTGGTCGGCTTGGGTATTGGTGGGTGCCGACCGTTGGTCGGCACTATCTCTCCGCTTCGGGGTAATCCATTGCTTGGTACCTCCCATCAATCTCCCATCGGCACCAGGCATACGGATACTCTCCCACGCAGCTCGCCAAGTTCGCCCTGACCGGGTTGGCGACGATTACATCGCATGGCGAAACAGTGATTCTTCAGAACGAATGGCGTGATCGTGATAGCTCGATTGCCAAAATGGTCCTGTCTTGCCCAGCATGCGGTTGATCCGCAATGCACTGCTCGATTTGAAGCGTTGCATGATGTAGTCCAGCGAGAACGCACGGATCTCCACAAGCCAATGGATGTGGTCCGGCATGACCACATAGGCAAGTGAGTGCGTCAGGCCATCATCATCAATGCGACGGAACACATCCATCACCTCCTGTGCCGCAGTGGCATCATCGAAGTAGCGTCGACGTTCCTGGGTGACGGTGGTCAGGATGTAGGATTGCCCGATCCGGGAATGGCGGCCAAGGCGTAGGCGAGCGCGGTTCATGGGCCCAAGCGTGCGCCTGCCGGTATCTCTCTTCTATCGGGCAACACGTCAATACAGGTAGGCCCGAAACCATTCAATGGCCAGGCCCGCACTTCACCGCACTGATGGTTCAGTGCCGACCAACGGTCGGCACCCACCGG
>NZ_JAOCGL010000168.1:0-5202 GCF_029842485.1 Stenotrophomonas sp. GD03777 | reverse complement strand
CCGGATCGATCGGCTGGCCATCGCTGGCGCTGTCCAGCTCGAAACCCAGGCCCAGCGCAGACAGCAGCTCGCGTTCGAAACGGCGCAGGGTCCAGGCCAGGCCAGCGCCCACCGCCAGCCGCGCACGCGCCTCGCCGTAGGCGAGGTACAGCTCCGGCAGCGGGTCCTGGCGCGGGGCCAGGCGCAGGGTCAGTTCGCTCAGGTAGAAGCCGGCCAGCATCGCCTGCCCGACCAGGCGTGGCGCGGCATCCAGCGCCTCGGCGCTACGCAGCTGGGCCAGTTCCCCCCGCTGCTGGGCACTGAAGCGGATCCACTGCAACGGCTGCAGGGCGGCGCGCAGCACCTGGCCCTTGGCAGTGGACACGCCACGCGCAAGCAGCCCAATACGGCCATGCTGTGCGCTCAACACTTCGACCAGCAGGCTGGTCTCGCGGTAGGCCCGTGCGTGCAGCACGAAGCCGGTGTCGTCCTCGATCATCATCGAAGCGACTACAACGCCTTACTCGTAACCGAAGGCCTTCAGCGCGGCCTCGTCGTCGGACCAGCCTTCACGCACGCGCACCCAGGTTTCCAGGAACACCTTGGCCCCGAACAGACGCTCCATCTGCAGGCGGGACTTGGCGCCGATCTCCTTCAGGCGGGCGCCGCCCTTGCCGATCACGATGGCCTTCTGGCCTTCACGCTCGACCCAGATCACCGCACCGATGCGCAGCAGGTTGCCGTCCTCGGTGAAGCGCTCGATCTCGACAGTGGTGGCGTAGGGCAGTTCCTCGCCGAGCTGGCGCATCAGCTGCTCACGCACCAGTTCACCGGCCAGGAAACGCTGGCTGCGGTCGGTGATCTCATCCTCGCCGAACATCGGCGGGGCTTCCGGCAGCAGCTTCAGCACGTCGCGCACCAGCGCTTCCAGGCCATTGCGCTTCTGCGCGGAGATCGGATGCACGGCGGCGAAGTCGCGACCCTCGGTCACCTGCTGCAGGAACGGCAGCAACGCGCCCTTTTCCTTCAGGCGATCGATCTTGTTGACCACCAGCACCACCGGGATGCCGGCGTCGCGCAGCACGTTGAACGCCAGGCTGTCCTCTTCATCCCAGCGACCGGCTTCGATCACCAGCAGGCCGGCATCGACGCCTTCCAGCGAGCCACGCGCGGCGCGGTTCATCACCCGGTTCATCGCCCGCTTCTGCACCTTGTGCAGGCCGGGGGTGTCGACCAGCACCAGCTGGCCTTCCGGATAGGTAGCGATGCCCAGCAGGCGATGGCGCGTGGTCTGCGGACGGTTGGAGACGATGCTGACCTTGGCGCCGACCAGAGCATTGGTCAGGGTCGACTTGCCCACGTTCGGGCGGCCGATGACGGCCACGCTGCCGCAATGATGGGGAGTTTGTTCGCTCACTTGGAATCCAGTTGTTCTAGGACGGCCGCAGCCGCCTGTTGTTCGGCAAGCCGCCGCGAGGCGCCTTCGCCCTCGGTGCTGGCGGCCGGGTCGGCTACGTTGCAGCGTACCCGGAAGTGCTTGGCGTGGTCGTCACCGGATTCTGACACCAGTTCATACTGCGGCAACGCCTTCTGTCGGGCCTGCAGCCATTCCTGCAGGCGGGTCTTGGGGTCCTTCTCGGGCCGGCCGGAGGCCGGCAGTGCCTCGATCGAAGCGCTGAACCAGGGCAGTACCACCGCCCGGCAGGCCTCGAAACCGGCATCCAGGTAGATCGCAGCCACCACGGCTTCCACCGCGTCGGCCAGGATCGAATCACGACGGTGGCCACCGGACTTCATTTCGCCCGGGCCCAGGATCAGCCGCTCGCCCAGCTCCAGGCTACGTCCAATCACCGCCAGCGCGCCCTCACGCACCAGTTCGGCGCGGGCACGGGTCATCGCGCCCTCGTCAGCCTTGGGCCAGCGTCGGTACAACGCCTCGGCCGCCATCATGTTGACGATGCTGTCGCCCAGGAATTCCAGGCGCTCGTTGTGTGGCGCACCGGCGCTACGATGCGTCAGCGCCTGCTTGAGCAGCGCCGGGTCGCGGAAGGGATGACCGATCAGGTCACCACGTTGGAAAGGTTTATTCGGCACCGCTTCGAGTCAGGTCCTGGGATGAATCGAATTTGCCAACCACGTCCAGGTTGCCGACCAGCGGACGGCGCACTTCGTAGTTGACCTTGAGGGTCCAGCCATTGTCGCGACGGTCGAACTTCACGTTGGCCGGCTTCACGTTTTCCGAGTAATTGATGTACAGGCGCTTGAAGAACAGATCCTGGATCCGGGCCGGCTCCATGCTGCCCACGCCCGGCTCCTTGGCCAGGCTCTTCATCGCCGAGCGCACCGCGTAATACTCCTGGTACATCGGGAACAGCTTCATGCCGATGTAAAGGAAGAAACCCACCACGATCAGGACCGCCAGGAACGAGGTCAGGGTCATGCCACGCTGCGTGTTCATCGTCTTCATTGCGTTCTCCCCAGATACGCGTTGGATGTGAAGGTACTCAGTTGATGCTCGAGCCGATCCGCGACGGCTCGAAGCCATCCTTGCAGAACCAGCCCTGGCAGTTCAGCCAGATCAGGAAGGCCTTGCCGCGCAGGTTTTCTTCCGGCAGCAGGCCCCAGAAGCGGCCATCGTCGCTATTGTCACGATTGTCGCCCATCACCAGGTACTTGCCGGCCGGTACGGTCCACTGGCCCTGGCCACGCGGATAGTCGGTCTCCAGCACGGTATGGGTACGGCCCGGCAGGTGCTCGACCAGCAGGTTGGCGCCCTCGCCCTGGCCCTTGTGCCCGGCATAGATGCCCTTGTTGTCGTACTTCAGCGGTTCGCCATTGAGGATCACGCCGTCGCCTTCGAAGACCACGGTGTCACCCGGCACGCCGATCACGCGCTTGATGAAGTTCTCGCCCTTGGCCGGATCGTTGTCGCTGTGGCCGGGGAAGTGGAACACCACCACGTCGCCGCGCGACGGCTCGCCGAAGGGGACGATCTTGGTGTTGCTGATCGGCAGGCGCAGGCCGTAGGAAAACTTGTTGACCAGGATGAAATCGCCGATCAGCAGGTTCGGCATCATCGAGCTGGACGGGATCTTGTACGGCTCGGCGATGAAACTGCGCACGATCAGCACGATCGCCAGCACCGGGAAGAATGCACGCGAGTAGTCCACCAGCACCGGCTCGGTGTCGAGCAGGCCCGCGCGCTGGGCGCGGCGCTTGGCGAGGTACAGCTTGTCGGCGAGCAGGATCAGGCCCGAGGCTAGGGTCAGCACGACCAGGAGGATCTCAAACAGTTTCATTCAGGGTCCTTTGCAACGTCACCAGACGACCGGCCCCGCGAGGCCGGTGCGGGCTTACTTGTTGTCCATCTGCAGCACGGCCAGGAACGCTTCTTGCGGGATCTCCACGCGGCCGACCTGCTTCATGCGCTTCTTGCCTTCCTTCTGCTTTTCCAGAAGCTTCTTCTTGCGCGAGACGTCGCCACCATAGCACTTGGCCAGCACGTTCTTGCGCATCGCCTTGACCGTGGTGCGGGCGATGATCTGCGAGCCGACGGCAGCCTGGATGGCCACGTCGAACATCTGGCGGGGGATCAGGTCCTTCATCTTCTCGCACAGCTCGCGGCCGCGGCGGTCGGCGTGGCTGCGGTGCACGATCAGCGACAGTGCGTCGACCTTGTCACCGTTGATCAGCACGTCAACGCGCACGAACGGGCCCGCGTCGAAGCGCACGAAGTGGTAATCCAGCGAGGCATAGCCACGGCTGACCGACTTGAGCTTGTCGAAGAAGTCCAGTACCACCTCGGCCATCGGCAGCTCGTAGCTGATCTGCACCTGGCTGCCCAGGTAGTTGATGCCGATCTGGCTTCCGCGCTTTTCTTCGCACAGCTTGATGATGTTGCCGATGTACTCCTCGGGAGTGAGCACGTTGGCGCGGATGATCGGCTCGCGGATCTCTTCGACCTGGTTCACCGGCGGCAGCTTGGCCGGGTTGTCCATGTTGATGACCGAGCCGTCGGTCTTCAGGACCTCATACACCACCGTCGGCGCGGTGCTGATCAGGTCCAGGTTGTATTCGCGTTCCAGGCGCTCCTGCACGATCTCCATGTGCAGCATGCCCAGGAAGCCGCAGCGGAAGCCGAAGCCCATCGCTTCGGAGCTTTCCGGCTCGAAACGCAGCGCGGCATCGTTCAGGCGCAGCTTGTCCAGCGCTTCGCGCAGGTCCGGATAGTCTTCGGCATCGACCGGGAACAGGCCGGCGAACACGCGCGGCTGCATTTCCTGGAAGCCCGGCAGCGGCTTCGGCGCCGGATCGCCGGCCAGGGTGAGGGTGTCGCCGACCGGCGCACCATGCACGTCCTTGATGCTGGCGGTGACCCAGCCCACTTCACCGGCACGCAGCGCCGGCAGCACCTTGCGCTTGGGAGTGAACACGCCGACGTTGTCGACCTGGTGGTTGCGGCCGGTCGACATCACCTGCAGCTTGTCACCGGCCTTGATCTCGCCCTGCATCACGCGCACCAGCGAGACCACGCCCAGGTAGTTGTCGAACCACGAGTCGATGATCAGCGCCTGCAGCTTGTCGGTGTCGCGCGGCACCGGCGGCGGGATGCGATGGACGATCGCCTCCAGCACGTCCTGCACGTTGAGGCCGGTCTTGGCACTGACCGGCACGGCGTTGGAGGCGTCGATGCCGATCACGGCCTCGATCTCGGCCTTGGCGCGCTCGATGTCGGCGGTGGGCAGGTCGATCTTGTTGATCACCGGCACCACTTCCAGGCCCTGCTCCACGGCGGTATAGCAGTTGGCCACCGACTGCGCTTCCACGCCCTGCGCCGCATCGACCACCAGCAGCGCGCCTTCGCAGGCGGCCAGCGAGCGGCTGACTTCATAGGAGAAGTCGACGTGGCCGGGGGTGTCGATGAAGTTCAGGTGATAGGTCTGCCCGTCCTTGGCCAGGTACGGCAGTGACACCGATTGCGCCTTGATCGTGATGCCACGCTCGCGCTCGATGGGATTGGAGTCGAGCACCTGCGCTTCCATCTCGCGGGCCTGCAGGCCACCACAGAGCTGGATGATGCGGTCGGCCAGCGTGGACTTGCCGTGGTCGACATGGGCGATGATGGAGAAGTTGCGGATGTTCCGCATCGAATCAGAAGACATAGGTGGCGGCGGCGCGCGGCGTCGTCAGGGTAACGGTCGATTATCGCACGCCCGGCGCCCG
>NZ_JAOCGL010000167.1:0-5265 GCF_029842485.1 Stenotrophomonas sp. GD03777 | reverse complement strand
TCCAGGCGTGCGCGCAGCGCGCCTTCGGCCATCGGCGAACGGCAGATGTTGCCGAGGCAGACGACCAGCAGCCTCATCGCGCGGCCATCGCCTGCAGCAGCCCCTCGGCGCGCTCCAGGTCCTCGGGCGTATCGATGCCCGGTGGGAACGGCTCGGGCGAGATCGCCACGCTGATCGGGTAGCCCGCTTCCAGCACGCGCAGCTGCTCCAGCGATTCGACCTGCTCCAGCTGGCCCGGCGGCATCGCCGCGAACTGCTGCAGGAAGCCGGCGCGATAGCCATAGATGCCGATGTGGCGCAGCCAGTGATGGCCGTCCGGCAGCGTGTCGCGGCTGCGTGCGAAGCCGTCGCGGTGCCAGGCGATCGGCGCGCGGCTGAAGTACATCGCCTCGTTGCGCACGTTGCGCACCAGCTTCACGACGTTCGGGTCGAACAGGGTGTGCGCGTCCTCGACGGTCGTGGCGAGAGTCGACATCGGCGCAGTGCCAGCGACCAGCGCATCGGCCACCGCGCGGATGCCGGTCGCCGGCGCGAACGGTTCGTCGCCCTGCAGGTTGACCACCACCGTGTCATCGGCCCAGCCGGCAATGCGTGCGCACTCGGCCAGGCGATCGGTGCCCGAGGCATGCGTGGTCGCGGTCATCGCCACCTTCACCTCGGCCAACCCGGACAGCGCATCGGAAATGCGTTGGTCGTCGGTCGCCACCCAGACCTCGCGGGCACCGGCCTGCAGCGCGCGGCGCGCCACATGCAGCACCAGCGGCTCACCGCCCAGCGGGCGCAGCGGCTTGCCCGGCAGCCGCGAGGCGGCAAAGCGGGCCGGAATGGCGACGACGAATTCGGTCATGCGGGCGGTTCTCGGCAGGCTCGTTACAACGGGAATGCGGCCAGCGGCGCGTGAATGCAAGCGCCGCCGCGCCACTCAGTTCGGTCGCAGCTTGTCCAGGCGATCGGTCAACGCCACCCAGAACGCGGCGGGCAACTCGGCGCGCAGCGGAACCGCGTAGTGCCAGTCGTTGCCGAACGCCCGGCATTTCACCGCATCCTTTTCGGTCATCAGTACCGGCAACTGGCTGCCGAAGGACAGGTCCTGCGGCTGGTAGGCCTGGTGGTCGGCGAACGCATGCGGCACCACGCCGATCCCGCGCGCGCGCAGCATGTCGAAGAAGCGCTGTGGATGGGCGATGCCGGCCACCGCGTGCACCCGCTGGCCCTTGAAGTACGCCAGCGGGCGCGCGCGGCCACCGGCCAGCGGCTGCGCACTGTCGATGTGCAGGGACATTGGCCACTGGCCGAAGCCACAGGCCTGTGCCGCGGTCTCCTCATCGGCCTGGCCGAGGTTGACCACGCGGAAATCGCACTCGCTCGCGCGGCTGACCGGCTCGCGCAACGGCCCGGCCGGGATCATCCGGCCATTGCCATAGCGACGCTGGGCATCGACCAGTTCGATCTCGATGTCGCGCGCCAGCCGGTAGTGCTGCAAACCGTCGTCGCAGACGATTACATCGCAGCCGGCCTCGATCAGCGCCTTGCCGGCGGCGACACGGTCACGGTCCACGCGCACCGGCACGCCGGTCTTCCAGGCGATCAGCACCGGTTCGTCACCGCCCTTCGCGGTTGGCGTATCGGCCTGCACCCACAGCGGCTTGTCGGCGTCTTCGCGACCATAGCCGCGGCTGGCCACGCCCGGCTTCCAGCCGGCCGCGCGCAGGCGCTCGACCAGGGCAATCGTCAGCGGCGTCTTGCCGGTACCACCGGCGGTGATGTTGCCGACCACGATGACCGGCACCGGCAGCGAGTGGCGCTTGCGCCAGCCACGCCGATAGGCGCGCCGGCGCAGTGCGGTGACACCTGCGTACAGCGGCGCCAGCAGGCGCATCGCCCACGGAACCGGGGTGCCGTCATACCAGTACGGCGGGGTCTGGGTGCCCTTGCCGGCCATCAGTCCTGCCTTTCGCGGAACTGCATGCTGTGCAGATGCTGGTACAGGCCGCCCAGTTCGAGCAGCTCCTTGTGCGTGCCGCGTTCAACGATGCGGCCATGATCCATGACCAGTACCTGGTCGGCATGCTCGATGGTCGACAGCCGGTGCGCAATGACCAGCGTGGTGCGTTCGGGCATCAGGCGCTGCAGCGCGTCCTGCACCAGGCGCTCGGATTCGTTGTCCAGCGCCGCAGTGGCTTCGTCGAGGATCAGGATCGGGGCGTCGCGCAGGATCGCGCGGGCAATGGCCAGGCGCTGGCGCTGGCCACCGGACAGCAGCGCGCCGTTCTCGCCCACCGGGGTCTGCAGCTGCTGCGGCATGCGTGCGATGAACTCCCACGCGTTGGCGGCTTCGGCCGCCGCGCGGATCTGCTCGTCGGTCGCTTCCATGCCATAGGCGATGTTGGCAGCGATGGTGTCATCGAACAGCATGACCTTCTGCCCGACCATTGCCACCTGCCGGCGCAGGTCGGCCAGCGGGTAGTCGTCCAGTGCCACGCCGTCGAGGGTGATGACACCGCCGCTGGGCTCGTAGAAGCGTGGCACCAGCCGGATCAGGCTGGTCTTGCCACTGCCGGAACGGCCGACAATGGCCGTCACCGTGCCTGGCCTGGCAACGAAGCTGATGTCGTCCAGGGCGATGCCGCTGTCCTCGCGGTAACGCAGCATGACGTGGTCGAACGCCAGTTCGCCCCGCACGCGCTGCACGCGTCTCTGCCCCTGGTCGCGCTCCACTGGCATGTCGAGGATGCCGAACAGGCGCTCGGCAGCGGACACACCGCGCGAAATCGAGGTCTGTACGCTGGTCAGGCGGCGCAGCGATGGAATGATGGCCATCATCGATGTCATCAGGCCCATGAACTGGCCGGCATTGAGCCGGCCGGCCAGGGCTTCGCGGGTCGACACCCAGACGATCACCGCCAGCGCCAGTGCGGCCAGGAACTGCACCACGCTGGAGGCGGCGGCGCGGGTGACCTCGACCTTCATGTTCAGCGCCAGCATGCGGTTGGCCAGGCGCGAGTAGCGCGAGATCTCATGCTGCTGGGTGCCGTGCACCTTCACTTCCTGCTGCGCGGCCAGCGACTGCTCGGCAGTCTGCGCCATGGTGCCCATGCCGTCCTGGATGCCACGGCTGATGCGCCGGTAGCGCTTGCCCACGTAGGACACGATGCCACCGATCAGCGGCACCACCAGCAGCATCGCCAGCGTGACCTTGACACTCATCTGCAGCATCACCGCCAGCATCGCGACGATGGTGAGGGTATCGGCCACCACGGTCTTCAGCGCGTCGGCGCTGGCCTGGGTGACCTGCTCGGTATCGAAGTTCAGGCGGCTGACCATCACCGGCGTCGCTTCGGTATCGAAGTGCGACGACGGCAGGTGCAGGTACTTCTGCAGCACCTGCTCGCGCAGGTCGCGGACCACGCTGCGACCGGTCTTGGCCAGCGTGTAGTCACTGACCCAGGTGGCCACGCTGCGCATCAGGAACAGGCCGAGGATGGTGAGCGGCAGCACCACGGCCGCGCGCGGCTGCGGGTCGACGAAACCTTCGTTGACCAGCGGCTCCATCAGCTTGGTGAAGTGGTAGCCGGCCAGGGCCTCGACCACCATGGCGATGACCGCGCCCACCATGAACACCCAGTAGGTGCGGGTGTAGCCCAGCAGACGTTTGTAGATCGGCCACACCGGCGCGTGATGGGAACTCATGGACGCACCTCTGGCGCAGTTGCAATGGCGATACGACGGAAACCGAGTTGACCGAGCGCGTCCTGCGCAGTCACCACGGCCTGGTAGGGAGTGCGTGCGTCGGCGCGCAGCAGTACGGGCTGGCTGCGGTCACTGCCGGCCACGGACGCGATGGTCTGCTTGACCGACTCGACGTCGCTGCGCAGCACTTCCTGGTCATTGATGAAATAACGGCCTTCGGCGTTGATCAGCACGCTGAGCGAACGCGGCGGCTCGTTGTTGGGCTGCTGGCTGGCGGTAGGCAGCTGCACCTGCAGCGTCGAGCGCGCATCGAAAGTGGTGGTGACCACGAAGAAGATGATCAGCACCAGGATGACGTCGATCAGCGGGACCAGATCGATATGCGGTTCATCCTGGGAGCGGTCATTGCCGATACGCATCGATCAGGCCTTCGCCGCAGCGGCGTTGGCCGGTCGCGCCGGCGCGACCGGGTTCATCACCCCGGGGCGACCGTCGAGCGTGTCCAGCAGGGCACTGGCTTCCTGCTCCATTTCCACCACGTAGCCGTGGATGCGGCCCTTGAAGTAGCGATGGAACATCAGTGCCGGAATGGCCACGATCATGCCCGTGGCGGTGCACACCAGCGCCTTGCCGATACCGCCGGCCAGCTGGTTCACGTCGCCCACCCCATGGTCGAGGATGCCCAGGAACATCTGGATCATGCCGATCACGGTGCCCAGCAGGCCCAGCAGCGGGCCGGCCGAGGCAATGGTGCCCAGCGCGTTGAGGAAACGTTCCATGCGGTGCACCAGGTGGCGGCCGGTGTCCTCGATGCACTCGCGGATCTGGTCGCGCGGACGATTGCGGGCTTCCAGCGCGGCCGCCAGCAATGCCCCCAGCGGCGAGTTGGCACGCAGGGTCTGCAGGTGCGCCGGGTCAAGCTTGCCGCGTGCGGCCCAGTTGCGCACTTCCTGGCCGAGGCCGGGCGGCAGCACTTCAGTCCGCCGCAGGGACCAGAAACGCTCCAGGATGATCGCCAAAGCCAGTACGCCCAACAGCAGCAGCGGCACCATCGGCCAGCCACCGGCCTTGACCAGTTCCCACACGTTTCAACCCTCCGGCCCAACGGCCGCTTGTTTGATCGGCGATAGGATAACAGCCGACCGCGCCCGCCCAGCGGCATCCCACCACCGGGATGCATGGATACGCTGTTCACGCAGCTGCAGCCCTTGTGCGCCAAGCCATACGCGGATCGCCCCGGACTCCGCAGTGGACACCACCTCGGCTCCCTGCGCCTGCCAGCGCCGGACCACGTCCCGGCGCGGGTGGCCGAAGCGGTTCTGGTGCCCTGCCGAAACCAGCGCCAGCCGGGCTGACACCGCCGCCACCCAGGGCGCGCTGGAGCTGCCGCCGCTGCCATGGTGCGGCACCAGCACCACATCCGCCTTCAGCGCCGCCGGAGACGCCCGCAGCAGCGCCTGTTCGGCCGGGCGGCCGATGTCCCCGGGCAACAGGACCCCACCATGCGCGCTGGCCACGCGCAGCACGCAGCTGTCCTCGTTTCCAGCCCGCTGGCTGCCGGCATCGGGGTGCAGC
>NZ_JAOCGL010000166.1:0-5313 GCF_029842485.1 Stenotrophomonas sp. GD03777 | reverse complement strand
TGTCGAAGGCGGGGTGGGTCCGGTTGCGGGGGCGTGAGCGCCATGGATGGCGCGACCGAGGCTACATGGACGTATTTACGCCGTCCCCCTCAACCGGACCCACCCCGCCTTCCTACAGGAAACCAGCTTCTGCCGTTGCTTCGGCTCTGGCCTCTGCAGGTGCAGGGCTGCAAGCCCTGCAAACCCAATCCCCACTTAGTACAGCGTGCGCTCCGGCGCACCGGCCGGCGGCGGGGTGTACTGGTACAGCCAGGTCTCGGTGAGGGTCTTGCCACCACTGCGCAGGAACAGGCGGATGTCGATCTGCTCGGTACTGCCTTCCGGCGGCACCAGGTCGAACATCGCGCGATAGCCGTTGATCTCGCGCAGCGGGCGCGCCGACACGATCTCGACCCGGCCACGGCTGGCTTCCACCACCGCTTCGACCTCGGCCTTGTCGATCAGCCTGGCCAGTTCGCCACCTTCGAAGTCCACCGCGAAGCGCCAGCTGAAGTACTCACGCTTCTTGCCGACCACACCGCCCAGGCCGGTGCGGCTGGCCACGCAGTGCGCCAGCGGCGGGCGCGCCGGCGGTTCGGCGCCCCAGTACAAGCGGTAGCCGACCAGCAGCTCCTGGCCCGGCTGCGGCTTTTCCTTCGGGTTCCAGAACGCCACGATGTTGTCGAACGTCTCGTCCACGGTGGGAATCTCCACCAGCTGCACCGAGCCCTCGCCCCATTCGCCCTTCGGCTCCACCCACAGGCACGGGCGCTTCTCGTAGAACACGCCGTCGTCCTGGTAATGGTCGAAGTTGCGGTCGCGTTGCAGCAGGCCGAAGCCGCGCGGGTTGCGGTCCACGAACATGTTGAAGCGCAGGTTGCGCGGGTTCAGCAGCGGGCGCCAGATCCATTCGCCGGCGCCGGTCCACAGCGACAGGCCATCGGTATCGTGGATCTCCGGGCGCCAGTCCCAGCCCATGCGGCGGTCGTTCTCGCCCACCTGGTACATGCTGGTGCACGGGGCGATGCCCAACCGCTCGATCGCCTTGCGCGGGTACAGCGCGCTGTCGATGTCCATCAGCAGCACGTCACCGTTGGTGATCGCGAAGCGATAGGCACCGGCCACGCTGGGCGAATCCAGCAGGCCATAGACCACGATCGTCTCCGAATCAGCCGACGGCTGTTCCAGGTAGTAGGCGATGAAATCCGGGAATTCCTCCGGCTTGCCCATGCCGGTGTCGATCGCCAGGCCACGCGCGGACTGGCCGTACTGGCCTTCCTTGCCGACCGCGCGGAAGTAGCTGGCGCCCAGGAAGGCGGCGAAGTCGCGGTCGGTGTCCTTGCGGGTGTTCAGGCGGAACCCGGCGAAGCCCAGATCGGCCGGCAGCTCGCCATCCTTGATGCCGCTCTTGCCGTAGTTGAACGCCGCGCCGTCATACGCCAGTTCCTGCGCCTTGCCGTCGACCACGTCGAACATGCGCACCGGCGAATGGAAGTACAGGCCCAGGTGGAAGAACTTGGCCTGGAACTTGCCGGGCTGGTCGGCCCACAGCGCATGGTCCTGGCGGTAGCCAATCGACTGGTACTGGTCCCAGTCCAAGCCTTCCAGGCGGCCCGGCAGCACCCGCTTGTGGCTCTTGTAGGGTGCCTGTGCCAGCGCGCGCGCCTGGCCCTTCAGGGTGGCGAAGTCGAACGGCTGCGGTTGGCCGAGGCGGCGCAGGCCCATCTGGCCGCGCCGGCTGGCCGCGCACGCGGGCAGGGACGGAAGGCCGAATGCAGCCAGGGCGAGGGAGGCATTGCGGATGAAGTCGCGTCGTTGCATGCAGGCGCGTCAGGCACAGGGAGGAAGGTCGGCCATCATAGGCAGACAAACGTTAACGGGCAGCGGAGACGCGCCCTGCCCGTTCAGCTGCCGCTGGCCGCCGGCTCAGCGCTGGCAGTGGCTGCACCAGACACTCGCGCGCTGGCCGATGGTGGCGTGCTTCAGCGCGCGCCCGCAGTTCGGGCACGGCAGCCCGTCGCGGCCGTACACCAGCAGCTCCTGCTCGAAGTAGCCCGGCGCACCGTCGGGGCTGATGAAATCGCGCAGGGTGGTGCCGCCGCGGGTGATGGCGTAGCCCAGGATCTCCTTCACCGCGTCGGCCAGCCGCTGGTAGCGTTCTCGCGAGATCTTTCCTGCCTCGCGCAACGGGCTGATGCCGGCCTTGAACAGGCTCTCGGCGGCGTAGATGTTGCCCACGCCCACCACCACCGCCTGGTCCATCAGGAAGGTCTTCACCGGCGCGCTGCGGCCCCGGCTGCGGGCGAACAGGTAGTCGCCGTCGAACGCGTCGTCCAGTGGCTCCGGGCCCAGCCCCTGCAGCAGCGGGTGGATCTCCCCAGCCGGCTGCCAGAGCAGGCTGCCGAAGCGGCGCGGGTCGTTGAAGCGCAGCAGGCGGCCGTTGTCCAGGCTGATGTCGACGTGGTCATGCGCCCGCAGCGGGGTATCACCGGGCAGCACGCGCAGGCTGCCGGACATGCCCAGGTGCAGCACGGCGCTGCCGATGGCGGTATCCAGCAGCAGGTACTTGGCGCGCCGGCGGATGTCCTCGATGCGCTGCCCCGGCAGCAGCTCGGCCACTTCCGGTGGAATCGGCCAGCGCAGGTCGGCGCGGCGCAGGATCACGCCATGCACGCGCCGGCCCTGCAGGTGCGGCGCCAGGCCGCGGCGGGTGGTTTCGACTTCGGGCAGTTCAGGCATGGGGCGATTCTACGCCCGCTCAACGCGGCGGCGCGGACAGCTCGCGGGCATCCAGGAAGCCATCACCGTTGGCATCCTGCTTGTGGAAGCGCTGCACGATCACCTGCCGCTGCTGCTCGCGGCGGATTGCCCTGCCCTTGCCGCCGGGCAGCTCGTCGGCGCTCAGCACGCCATCACCGTTGCGGTCCATGCGATCGAAGGCATACAGCATCCACTGTACGTACTCGGCCTCGCTGACCCTGCCGTCGCCATCGCTGTCCATCCGCTGCAGATAGCTGGCGGTGTCGGTGACCTGGGCCAGCGCCGCACCCGGCAGCAGCGCCGCCAGCAGAAGCCCGTACCCTGCCCTCACGCGCCCACCAGGCTGTAGCCCTTCAACCGTGCGGCGTAGGCCTGCAACGCCGCGATACCGCTTTCCTCGGCCTCCCGGCACCACGCCTGCAGCTGATGCAGGCGCTCGGCGGCGTCGTGGCCACGGGCTTCCAGCAGCGCAGCCAATCGCCCGCGGTACTCGACCAGGGTGCGGATGCGCGGCCGCTGCGCCACCCATGCGCTGAGCTGGGCGCGGCTGTCCGGCTTCAGCCAGCGGCCATCGTTGACCAGGCCACGGCGCAACCGGCGTGGCAGCAGGCGGCGCAGCTTGGCCCCGGCCTGCGCGGCCTCCTCGCGCAGGGCCGGCACGAACACGTTGCGCTGGTAATCGGTCATCGCCTGGAAGCGGTGCGACAGCAGCGCCTTCAGCGTTTCGGCATCGGGCACGGCGATGTTCGGGCGCACGTCCATGGCCGGCGCCACCCGCAGCACCCTGGCCAGGCGCAGCGCCTGCAGCAGGCGGATCGCACTCCAGCCGATATCGAACTCCCAGCGCCGCATCGCGAAGCGCGCCGAACTGGGGAAGGCATGGTGGTTGTTGTGCAGCTCCTCGCCACCGATCCAGAACCCCCACGGCGTGAGATTGGTGGAGGTATCGGCCGACTCGTAGTTGCGGTACCCCCACCAGTGGCCCAGGCCATTGACTACGCCCGCCGCCCAGAACGGGATCCACGCCATCTGGATCGCCCACAGCGCCACGCCGGGCAGGCCGAACAGCACACTGTTGATCGCCAGCAGCACTACCGGCCCCAGCGTGGCGTGCGGGGTATACAGGTGGCGCTCGATCGCGTCGTCCGGCGTGCCGCGCCCGTACTGCTCGATGTCCGCGCGCATGCCGCGCGCTTCGCGGTACAGCTCCACGCCATGCCAGAACACCTTGCCGATGCCGCGGGTGACCGGGCTGTGCGGATCGTCCTCGGTCTCCACCTTGGCGTGGTGCTTGCGATGGATGGCCACCCACTCGCGGGTGATCATCGACGTGGTCAGCCACAGCCAGAAGCGGAACACGTGCGCCAGCGCCGGATGGAAATCGACCCCGCGATGGGCCTGGCTGCGGTGCAGGTACAGGGTTACCGAGAAGATGGTGATCTGGGTGAAGACCAGCAACACCGCCAGCATGGCCCACCCTCCCAGGCCGAGCACACCACCGGTCAACAGGGACATCAGGGCATCAGACATGGCAGCTCTCCGGATCGACGCGGGGATGGCAGACATGATGGGCGCTTGCGTTGCAAACTGCATCCCTGCGGCGATGTATCGCATCGCCATCCGTGGCACCGTTCACAGTTGGGGACCTGAGTTGTCGAGCCTTGATCCACGCGCCAGCACCATGACTGCCGCCCCGCCCGTTGCGGAGCTGCCCCCCTTGATCGAACTGGACCGCGCCACCGTGGTGCGCGGCCAGGTGAAGGTGCTGCACGGGCTCAGCCTGCGCATCGCGCAGGGCCAGCACACCGCCCTGCTCGGCCCCAACGGCTGCGGCAAGTCGACCTTCATCAAGCTGATCACCCGCGAGCTGTACCCGCTGGCGCAGGTCGACGGCTCCGTGGCGGTAAGGGTGCTGGGGCAGAACCGCTGGCAGGTGGACCGGCTGCGATCGCAGCTCGGCATCGTCACCGGCGATCTCAGCAGCAATCTGGCCGACATGCCGGGCCTGACCGTGGAACAGGCAGTGCTGTCCGGCTTCTTCGCCAGCTACGTGGTGCCGGCCTTCCGCGAAGTGACCGCCGATATGCGCGCACGTGTGGGCGAGACACTGGCGATGACCGGCGCCCTGTCCCTGCGCGACCGCGCCTACGCCGAGTTGTCCGCTGGCGAGACCCGCCGCGTGCTGATCGCCCGCGCGCTGGTCAACCGGCCGCAGGCACTGCTGCTGGACGAACCCTCCACCGGGCTGGACCTGGTCGCCCGCGAGCAGCTGGTGGCGACCATGCGGGTGCTGGCGCAGCAGGGCATCACCCTGGTGCTGGTGACCCACCACATCGAAGAGATCATTCCCGAGATCGAGCGCGTGGTACTGCTGCGCGATGGCCGCGTGCTGGCCGACGGCACCCGCGCCGAGCTGCTGCGCAACGAACCGCTGTCTGCGGTGTTCGGCGGCGCGATCACCGTCTGCGAGCAGGAAGGCCGGCTGACCGCATACGCGGGGTGATCGGCATGCCGTTGTAGAGCCGAGCCGATGCTCGGCTGCTCCTGATCACGGCAAACGGCCGCCGAGCATGG
>NZ_JAOCGL010000165.1:0-5372 GCF_029842485.1 Stenotrophomonas sp. GD03777 | reverse complement strand
ATTCCTTCAGCTTCTTGCGCAGGGTGGCGCGGTGGATGCCCAGCATCGCCGCGGCGCGGCTCTGGTTGCCTTCGCAGTGGTTGAGCACTTCCACGAACAGCGGGATTTCCATCTCGCGCAGCACGATCTCGTAGACATCGTCCGCGTCGCAGCCATCAAGGTCACGCAGGTAGCGGCGCACGGACTGGGCGACGTGTTCACGCAGCGGTGGCCGGGGAGCGCCACGACTGTTGTCAGGACGAGAGAGGACAGCGTTCAAGGGGGTTCCCGATTCGGTTGGCCCGTGCGCGCGGAGCGCGCGGCCGGACGAGGTGGTGGCGGCCAGTCTAGCGCGAGCGTGCCCGACCTGCCACGGCTGGTCGCCTCTATCCTGCTCAGAGGAAGTCGAAGGTGAATGCGACGGTGGATGCGGCGGGTTCCTGCACGCGGAACGCAATGCGTGCACTCTGGCCAGGTTCCAGCACGGCCGCGCCGGGGTTCTCGCCGAGGTACTGCGCCGGTGCGAACACGCCGCTGCCGATCACCCGGCCATCGGCGTCAGACAGCGACAGGCGCAGATCCGGCCAGGCCTGTGCCCAGCGCGCATCGTTGCGGATGCTGGCCTGCACCTGCAGTACGCCCGCCTGGCCCGGCACGGGGCGGATCTCGCGGCTGGTCATGGTGAACGCGGTGGGGTCATGCCAGGCCGGCAGGCTGCAGCGCAATACGCCGCACAGTGCGCCCAGCCAGGCGCGGTTGCCGGCGTCGGCGGCCAGTCGCGCACGATCGGCCAGCACGCTCTGCAGGACCAGCAGCAGTGCCAGTCCGGCGACCAGCCCCCAGTGCCAGCGTGGCGTCGGCAGTGCGCGTGGCCGCGAGGTGCCCAGGAAACTGGGTGCATCTCCGGCCACGGCCTGCGGAGCCGGAGCGGCAAGGACGGGTTCGATCACGGCCGCTTCGTCGGGGTTGACGATGTCATCGCACTGTCGCGTTTCCGCCATCGGTGGCGGCGCCGCTTCGAGGGGGGTGCGGGCTTGGGCTGGCGGGATGTCATCCATCGCCGGGTCGGGCGTGCGTGAATCGGTCGCAGGTGCAGCCTCGCCTTCCGACGCGGGGCGCAGGAAGGTGGCCAAGGGGCGGCGCGGCGGGTTCGGCTCGGACATGCTCAGGGTGCGGGCTCGGATCCAGCGGTCATTCAATCACGATCAGGCGCGGCGTACGCCGGTGATGCGCATCCAGTCGCCATCCTGGGTCGCCTGCAGGTCGTTGAACCACGCGGCGTAGCGCTGCAGCAGTTCGCCTTCCTGGCCATGCAGGATGCCGGACAGGGCGATGCGGCCGCCGGCAGCGACGCGCGCGGCCAGCAGCTCGGCCAACGCGTCCAGTGCCGAGGCAAGGATGTTGGCGACCACGATCGGGTAGGTGGCGACCGGCTCGTCCTGCGGCAGGTACACGTGCATGCGTGCCTGCTCGCCGTTGCGCTCGGCATTGTCGGCGGTGGCGACCAGCGCCTGTGGATCGTTGTCCACGCCGACCGCTTCGGCGGCACCCAGCTTCAGCGCGGCCAGGGCGAGGATGCCCGAGCCGCAGCCGAAGTCGAGCACGCGCTGGCCCTGCAACTGGCCGTCCACGGCCAGCTGGTCCAGCCAGCGCAGGCACAGGGCGGTGGTCGGGTGGGTGCCCGAGCCGAAGGCCAGGCCCGGGTCCAGCCGCACCACGGCGGCATCGGCGGCCTGCGCGGCGTCCGGCAGTTCATGGTTCCACGGCACGATCCAGGTACGGCTGCCGAAATCCATCGGCTGGAACTGGTCCAGCCAGGCGCGTTCCCAGTCTTCATCCTCGACGGCGCGGAAGCTGCCGTTGCTCCAGTCCAGTTCCGGATCGAACGATTCCAGCGCGGCCAGCAGCAAAAGTGCATTGCTGTCGGCGGGGAACAGTGCGCTCAGCACCAGGGTGTCCCACAGCGGCGTTTCACCCACGCCGGGTTCGAGGATGGCCTGTTCGTTGCTGGTGTCGGCTTCGGCATCGAGCAGGGTCACAGCCAGTGCGCCGACGTCCTCCAGCGCATTTTCATAGCGGGGCTGGGTGGCTTCGGTGCAGCGCAGGGTCAGTTCCAGGAACGGCATGGCGGTGGGGGCAATCACGGGAAAGGGGGCCATGCTAGACCATCGGAGCGTCTCCGTATCGCGTGAGATGCCACCTTGAGATGAACGGGGGCAGTTCAGACAGGCCTGCCGGGCCTTGCTAAACTCGTCACTTTCCTGTGCGCCGTGAACGCTCACCGCCGCCGATGGCCTTCGCCCCGACCCTGAAAACCTGGTTGCTCGTGCTGCCGGCGGTGGCCGTGCTGGGCGTGGCCGGGTACCGGGCCAGCGGCCATGCGGCGGGCGTGGCATCACCGTCGCCGGACCTGCCGACCGTCGTGGCCAGCCGCGACAGCGGAGCGGCGTTGCCGGTGGTGCCGGAAGCCCTGGCGCGCCGGCTGGCCACCGTCGAGCGCGGCAACACGCTGCCGTCGGGCCTGCCGCTGGACCTCCGCGCCGACATCGAAGACGCCAGCGATCTGTACGCCTACGCCCAGCGACTGCGCGTGCAGGCCGATACAGGTAACCATGAAGCGCGCTGGATGCTCAGCCGCGTGTACGACTATTGCGCGCAGTACGCACTCGATCCGGGTGGCTACCGCCTGGACAACAACGTGTTGAGCGGGTTGGGCCTGACCGCGGCGCCGGCGATGATCGAGGCCCGCGAGCGCGTGGCGCAGCGGTGTGGCGGCTTCGTTCCGGGCGACAAGCTGGGCGCTGCGCTGGTGCTGGCCGAACGCCGCAAGGCGGCCGCGCAGGGCAACCTGGCCGCAGAAGCATCGTTGTTCGCCGAGGGTGAGCCGTTGCATGACAGTGCCGAGTACCGCCGCGACCTGGTCGAGCGCGTGCGCACTTCGCGTGACCCGGAGGCCTATATGGCGATCGCGCCGGGCATGGGCGTGCGTGCCGCCGGTGACAGCGCACTCGACGGCCTGGTGGCGGGCGAACAGCTCAGTGAGCTTGCATGGCGGCTTGCGGCCTGCGAACTCGGTCTACCGTGTGGAGCGGACAGCGTGCTGGTCAACAGTTTTTGTGCGAACGGAGGGATCTGTTCGCAGGATGGAGCGCAGGATTTCCGGGATTTCGTGTATGACGCTGCGGTATCGCGGCAAGGTGCTGGGAAAATGAAGGAATGGATCAAGCGATTGATTGGAAAGAGGGACGGGCGATGAATTACCGTCGATTCCTGCATGGGGCCAAGTTCTGGTTCTGGGTGGCGCTGTTCGTGGCCTACTCTGCCGGTGCGGTCGGCCTGCTGATGATCGATACCTACGAGGATCGGTACCGGCATCTGTCGAAGGTGGAACTGACCACGGTGAAGGCGCAGGAAGACGTGCGCCGCGCCGGCGCCAGCCAGGTCGCTGCGGTCTATCGCGCGCAGACGGGCATGCCGTTCGCTTCACTGCCGGCTGGCAGCACCTTCCAGGTAGTTTGGCCGGATGGCTCGACCGAGACCATGGTGATCGTCGATCCGACCTCGCCCAATGGCGTGCGGCCGCTGGCCAATTCGCAGATTCCGGCGACCGCGGCGGACGCGCGCTGAGGCCGCATCAGTAGAGCCGAGCCATGCTCGGCTGCACTCGCCCGCAAGCCGGGAACGGCTCGGCGCTGCCGGAAGGAAAACAGGAAAGGGCGGGAATATCCCCGCCCTTTCCATGTCCAGCATCGGGTGACGATCAGGTCAGCGCGATCGGCTTGTTCTTGCGTTCGGCAAGGCGCTTTTCCAGGTAGTGGATGTTCTGTCCACCGGCCTGGAAGCCCTTGTCGCGCATGATCCGCTGCTGCAGGGCGATGTTGGTCTTGATGCCATCGACCACCATCTCGCTCAGCGCCACCCGCATGCGGGCGATGGCGGTTTCGCGGTCCGGGCCGTGCACGATCAGCTTGCCGATCATCGAGTCGTAGTTGGACGGCACGCGATAGCCACTGTAGATGTGGGTATCCACGCGCACGCCGGGGCCGCCCGGCGGATGGAAGCCGGTGATGGTGCCCGGGCTCGGCACGAAGGTCTCAGCATCTTCGGCGTTGATGCGGCACTCGATGGCATGGCCGGTCAGTACCACGTCGCTCTGCTTGATCGACAGCTTCTGGCCAGCGGCGATCTTCAGCTGCTCGGCCACCAGGTCGATGCCGGTGACCATTTCGGTGACCGGATGCTCCACCTGGATGCGGGTGTTCATTTCGATGAAGTAGAAGCGGCCGTCCTCGTACAGGAATTCGAAGGTGCCGGCGCCGCGATAACCGATGCGGATGCAGGCTTCCACGCACACCTTGCCGATCTGCTCGCGCTGTTCGGCGGTGATGCCCGGTGCCGGTGCTTCTTCCACCACCTTCTGGTGGCGGCGCTGCATCGAGCAGTCGCGTTCGCCGAGGTGGATGGCGTTGCCCTGGCCGTCGGCCAGCACCTGGATCTCCACGTGGCGCGGGTTCTCCAGGAACTTCTCCATGTAGACCTCGCCATTGCCGAACGCGGCCTTGGCCTCGCTCTTGGTGGTTTCGATCGAGGTCTTCAGCGAGGCTTCGGCGTGCACGACGCGCATGCCACGGCCACCACCGCCGCCGGCCGCCTTGATGATGACCGGATAACCGATCTCACGGGCGATCTTGGTGTTGGCGACGATGTCGTCGCCCAGCGGGCCGCCCGAGCCGGGCACGCACGGCACGCCAGCGGCCTTCATCGCGCGGATGGCTTCGACCTTGTCACCCATCATGCGGATGGTGTCAGCCTTGGGGCCGATGAAGATGAAGCCAGACTCTTCCACGCGCTCGGCGAAGTCGGCGTTCTCCGACAGGAAGCCGTAGCCCGGGTGGATGGCCTGGGCGTCGGTGACTTCAGCAGCGGCGATCAGTGCCGGGATGTTGAGGTAGCTCTGCGGCGACGGCGCCGGACCGATGCAGACCGACTCGTCGGCCATGGCCACGTGCTTGAGGTTGCGGTCGACCGTGGAGTGCACGGCCACCGTGCGGATGCCGAGGGTGTGGCACGCGCGCAGGATGCGCAGCGCGATCTCCCCTCGGTTGGCGATGACGACTTTGTCGAGCATGGCGCGCCCCTCAGCCGATCACGAACAGCGGCTGGTCGAACTCCACCGGCTGGCCGTTCTCGCCGAGGATGGCGACGATGGTGCCGGACGTGTCGGCTTCGATCGGGTTGAACATCTTCATCGCTTCGATGATGGCCAGGGTTTCGCCTTCCTTGACCTGCTGGCCCACGGTGACGAAGGCCGGCTTGTCCGGGGCGGACGAGGCATAGAAGGTGCCGACCATCGGCGAGCGCAGCACGTGGCCTTCCGGCAGCGCCGGGCCCGG
>NZ_JAOCGL010000164.1:0-2500 GCF_029842485.1 Stenotrophomonas sp. GD03777 | reverse complement strand
GATAAGGGCGCATAGTCGCGGGCAGTAGACCCGAAACCGGGTGATCTAGTCATGCCCAGGGTGAAGGTGCGGTAACACGCACTGGAGGCCCGAACCCACTCCCGTTGCAAAGGTAGGGGATGAGGTGTGATTAGGAGTGAAAAGCTAATCGAACCCGGAGATAGCTGGTTCTCCTCGAAAGCTATTTAGGTAGCGCCTCATATGTATCCTCTCGGGGGTAGAGCACTGTTATGGCTAGGGGGTCATCGCGACTTACCAAACCATTGCAAACTCCGAATACCGAGACGGACTGTATGGGAGACACACGGCGGGTGCTAACGTCCGTCGTGAAAAGGGAAACAACCCAGACCCACAGCTAAGGTCCCAAATTTTGTGCTAAGTGGAAAACCATGTGGAAAGGCACAGACAGCCAGGAGGTTGGCTTAGAAGCAGCCACCCTTTAAAGAAAGCGTAATAGCTCACTGGTCGAGTCGGTCTGCGGGGAAGATTTAACGGGGCTAAGCACAGAACCGAAGCTTGGGGTGCATAACTTTGTTATGCGCGGTAGAGGAGCGTTCCGTAAGCCGTTGAAGGTGGATTGAGAAGTCTGCTGGAGGTATCGGAAGTGCGAATGCTGACATGAGTAACGATAATGCGGGTGAAAAACCCGCACGCCGAAAGCCCAAGGTTTCCTTGCGCAACGTTAATCGGCGCAGGGTGAGTCGGCCCCTAAGGCGAGGACGAAAGTCGTAGTCGATGGGAAGCAGGTTAATATTCCTGCACCTCGCGTAAGTGCGATGGAGGGACGGAGAAGGTTAGGTGTACCAGGCGTTGGTTGTCCTGGGGAAAGGCGGTAGGTTTGGATCTTTGGCAAATCCGGGATCCTCTAAGACCGAGCACCGAGACGAGCCTTTATGGCAAAGTCACTGATACCACGCTTCCAGGAAAAGCTCCTAAGCTTCAGCTTACGCAGACCGTACCGTAAACCGACACAGGTGGGTAGGATGAGAATTCTCAGGCGCTTGAGAGAACTCGGGTGAAGGAACTAGGCAACATGGCACCGTAACTTCGGGAGAAGGTGCACCCTTTTTGGTGGCTCGTGCGAGCTATAGCTGAAGAGGGTCGCAGTAACCAGGCCGCTGCGACTGTTTATCAAAAACACAGCACTCTGCAAACACGAAAGTGGACGTATAGGGTGTGACGCCTGCCCGGTGCTGGAAGGTTAATTGATGGGGTCAGCCGCAAGGCGAAGCTCTTGATCGAAGCCCCAGTAAACGGCGGCCGTAACTATAACGGTCCTAAGGTAGCGAAATTCCTTGTCGGGTAAGTTCCGACCTGCACGAATGGCGTAACGACAGCGGCGCTGTCTCCACCCGAGACTCAGTGAAATTGAAATCGCTGTGAAGATGCAGCGTTCCCGTGGCAAGACGGAAAGACCCCGTGAACCTTTACTATAGCTTTACACTGAACGTTGAGTTCGTCTGTGTAGGATAGGTGGGAGGCTATGAAACCATGGCGCTAGCTGTGGCGGAGCCATCCTTGAAATACCACCCTGTCGTGCTTGACGTTCTAACCTGGGCCCATTATCTGGGTCGGGGACCGTGTATGGTGGGTAGTTTGACTGGGGCGGTCTCCTCCTAAAGAGTAACGGAGGAGCTCGAAGGTACGCTCAGCGCGGTCGGACATCGCGCACTGTGTGCAAAGGCATAAGCGTGCTTGACTGCAAGATCGACGGATCAAGCAGGTAGGAAACTAGGACTTAGTGATCCGGTGGTTCTGTATGGAAGGGCCATCGCTCAACGGATAAAAGGTACTCCGGGGATAACAGGCTGATACCGCCCAAGAGTTCATATCGACGGCGGTGTTTGGCACCTCGATGTCGGCTCATCACATCCTGGGGCTGTAGTCGGTCCCAAGGGTATGGCTGTTCGCCATTTAAAGTGGTACGCGAGCTGGGTTCAGAACGTCGTGAGACAGTTCGGTCCCTATCTGCCATGGGCGTTGGAGATTTGAGAGGGGCTGCTCCTAGTACGAGAGGACCGGAGTGGACGAACCTCTGGTGTTCCGGTTGTCACGCCAGTGGCATTGCCGGGTAGCTATGTTCGGAAGCGATAACCGCTGAAAGCATCTAAGCGGGAAGCGCGCCTCAAGATGAGATCTCCCGGGGCACAAGCCCCCTGAAGGAACCATGTAGACTACGTGGTTGATAGGTCAGGTGTGTAAGTACAGCAATGTATTGAGCTAACTGATACTAATGATCCGTGCGGCTTGACCATATAACCTCAAGTTGCCTTGGCTTTACGACAGCGTCGTAAGAGCATCCAAGTGCACGCTACGTCACAAGAACTATGCGAGGCTGGCGCCTTGTCCCACAGGGACGAGTGCGACACTCCAAAAGCCTCCCTGGTGAAATTAGCGCTGTGGAACCACCCGATCCCATCCCGAACTCGGAAGTGAAACGCAGCTGCGCCGATGGTAGTGTGGCTCAAGCCATGCGAGAGTAGGTCATCGCCAGGGTTTA
>NZ_JAOCGL010000163.1:0-5561 GCF_029842485.1 Stenotrophomonas sp. GD03777 | reverse complement strand
CGCACTCCGACACCGCCCCGCCATTCCACGGAATGCCCGCTGTTGCCGTTGCTTCGGCTTGAAGCAGGTGCAGGGCTGCAAGCCCTGCAAAAGAACACCCCTTACAGCGGCAGGGGCGCCTGCGCCGGATCGATCCGGCCTTCGCCGCGGGTGATCTTCTTGAACTCGGCACGGCTGACCGACACGTAGCGCTCGTTGCCACCGATCTCCACCTGCGGGCCGTCCTGCACGGCGTGGCCATGCTCGTCCACGCGCACGGTCATCGTCGCCTTCTTGCCGCTGTGGCAGATGGTCTTGATCTCCTGCATCTCGTCGGCCCAGGCCAGCAGGTACTGGCTGCCTTCGAACAGCTCGCCGCGGAAGTCGGTACGAAGGCCGTAGCACAGCACCGGAATGCGCAGCTGGTCGACCACCTCACTGAGCTGCCAGACCTGGGCGCGGGTCAGGAACTGCGCCTCGTCCACCAGCACGCAGCCCATCGGGCCGTTGGCTGCCAGATCCTGCTCCACCCAGCGCTGCAGGTCGGTATCGCGGTCGAAGGCCATGCCGTCAGCGCGCAGGCCGATCCGCGAGGCAACCACGCCGGCGCCGGCACGATCGTCCAGGCGTGGGGTCAGGATCGCCACCCGCATGCCGCGCTCGCGGTAGTTGTGCGCGCTCTGCAGCAGGGTGGTGGTCTTGCCGGCGTTCATCGCCGAGTAGTAGAAGTAGAGCTTGGCCATCGGCCAATTCTAGTCGCCACCCGGCCCGCCGTCGCGGATCGGCCGTGGCCGGGCGATCACGTGCCGGCTGTCGCGTACCCCGGTGCCAGCAGCGCCGAGGCAACGATGGCCTGGCAGGCGTGGCTCATCGCCCCGATCTGGCCAGCTCCTCGTCCTGCCATTGCCGGTAGGCCACCGGGTCCCAGTAGCGCGCCAACTGGTGCTTTTCCGGTTGCAGCACACGGGCCCCCGCATCGCCACGGCCCTGGCTGCGCATGGCGCCGTTCCAGCCGGCGCGGCTGCCGGTCTGCCGCATGCTGCCGGCCCGCAGTTCACGTTCCAGCCGCGGCGTCGCGGCCGGGTCGCCGAACTCGGCATACAGCGCGCGGCCCTCGCGTACCGCGCGCTCGCGCTCGTCGGCGGACAGCGCCTCCCAGAAGCGTTCGCGCTGTACCACCAGCCACTCGGTGCCGCGCTCGGCCGCCAGGTCCATCCATGCATAGCCCAGGGCGCGGTCGACCGGACCGCCCTGCCCGTTCCAGAGCATGTCGGCCAGCGCTGCCTGTGAGAGCTTGTCGCCGTAGCGCGCGGCATTGCGGAAGTCGTTGCGGGCCTCTTCGTGGCGGCCCCGCTCGCGGGCCTGCATGCCGAGCCCACGGAAGCGCAGGTCCGGATGGTAGACGAGGAACTCGTGCGACTGCAGCACGATCGTTTCATAGGCGTCGGCAGGCGGTGCCGGGCTGGACCCGGCCGCAGGCACGGCCAGCAGGCCCAGCAGGGTAGCCACCAGCGGGCGGGCGATGATGTTCAAGGACATGGACCACGCTCCTGTGTTCCGGAGTCGACTCAATACCTTAGGGCCAGGCGTCATGCAAGTCAGGTCGGCCCGCCGGCACCCCGCTACAATCCTGTCCCCATGCACGGTCTCAATCCCCCCCAAGCCGCCGCCGTCCTGCACATCGAAGGCCCCTTGCTGGTGCTCGCCGGCGCCGGCAGCGGCAAGACGCGGGTGATCGTGGAGAAGATCGCCCACCTGATCGGCAGTGGCCGCTATCCGGCGCGCCGCATCGCGGCGATCACCTTCACCAACAAATCGGCCAAGGAAATGCGCGAGCGCGTGGCCAAGCGCCTGCGCGAGCAGGACGCCGACGAGGTGACCATCTGCACCTTCCATGCGCTGGGCCTGAAGTTCCTGCAGATCGAACATGCCGCCGTGGGCCTGAAGCGCGGCTTCTCCATCTTCGATGCCGATGATGCCGCCGCGCAGATCAAGGACCTGATGCACGGCGCCAAGCCCGATGACATCGAGGACATGAAGAACCTGGTGTCGCGCGCGAAGAACGCCGGGCTGTCGCCCGAGCAGGCGATGGCCGCCGCACGCAGCAACCGCGAGAAGGAAGCGGCCAGCGTCTACGAGCGCTACCAGCTGCGGCTGACCGCGTTCAATGCGGTCGATTTCGATGACCTGATCCGCCTGCCGGTGCAGATCCTGGAAGAGAACCCCGAGATCGCCCTGGCCTGGCGCGAGCGCATCGGCTACCTGCTGGTGGACGAATGCCAGGACACCAACGACGCGCAATACCGCCTGCTCAAGCAGCTGGCTGGTGAGAAGGGCAATTTCACCTGCGTGGGAGACGATGACCAGTCGATCTACGCCTGGCGTGGCGCCAACCCGGAGAACCTGCAGCAGATGGGGCGTGACTACCCCACGCTGGAAATCATCAAGCTGGAGCAGAACTACCGCTGCTCCAACCGCGTGCTGCGTGCAGCCAATGCGCTGATCGCCAACAACCCGCACGAACACCTGAAGAAGCTGTGGAGCGACCAGGCCGACGGTGAGCGCATCCGCGTGTGGGAGTGCCGCAACAGTGAGCACGAAGCGGAAAAGGTCGCCGCCGAAATCGCCTTCGTGGCGCAGTCGCGCAACGTGCCGTGGAGTGATTTCTGCATCCTGTTCCGTGGCAACTTCCAGTCGCGGCCGCTGGAAAAGGCGATGCAGCTGCTGCGCATCCCCTACCACCTGACCGGCGGCACGATGTTCCTGGAACGCCAGGAAGTGAAGGACACGCTGGCCTGGCTGCGGCTGCTGGTGAACCCGGACGATGACACCGCGTTCATGCGGGCGGTGCAGTCGCCCAAGCGCGATGTGGGTGCCGGTACGCTGGCCAGGCTGGCCGAGCTGGCGCAGGAAAAGGACATGCCGATGGCGCATGTGGCCGAGACCATCGGCGCCCTGCAGCAGTTGCCGCCGCGCGCGGCCAACAGCCTGGCGCGCTTCACCGACATCCTGCGCGACCTGCGGGCGCAGATGCGCCAGGTGACGTCCGGCGACATGATCCGCAAGGTGGCCAAGGAATCGGGGTTGCTGAGCGAGCTGCGCCAGCAGGCCAAGGAAGAGGCCAGCTACCAGCGCCGGGCGAACAACATCGAGGAACTGGCGCAGTGGTTCGAGGGCGGCCCGCGCGGTGCCACCGCCGCCGACCTGGCCGGCCAGCTGGCGCTGCTCTCGCGCAGCGACAAGGACGAGGGCGGCAACCAGGTGCGCATGATGACCATGCACGCCTCCAAGGGCCTGGAATTCCCGTACGTGTTCATCGTCGGCTGCGAGGACGGCGTGTTGCCGCACCAGGTCAGCCTGGACGAGGGCAACCTGCAGGAAGAACGTCGCCTGCTGTACGTGGGCATCACCCGCGCCAAGATCCAGCTGTGGATGAGTTACAGCAAGCTCACGCGCAAGTTCGGCGAGCATGTGCGGCTGAAGCCGAGCCGGTTCTTCGATGAGATCCCGGCCGAGGAGATCCAGCGCGATGGCGCGGACCCGGTGGCGGATGCGGCGCGGAAGAAGGAACGGGCGAGCGCGGGGTTGGCGGCGATCGAGGCGCTGTTCGATTGAGGATCGAAAAGCCACTAAAGTGGTATTCCAATCCGTCCGATTGACGCTTCTGGCCTTGAGCCTGCATCGGGTTAAGGCCTAGTGTGAGCGCACCCGAAGTGCGCGCCGTGTCTTTCATCGTGTCCAACGACATCCCTCCTGTTCTCACCCGTACCTTCGTCGGGCTGGGCCTGGTCCTGCTTGTTTCAGCGCTTCTGGCCTACGTTGGGGCCAGGCGCTTCCTCGATGCGGCGGTCATTGCCGATGGCAGGATCACCCATGTGGATGCCGTCAGCGTTGATCGCGGTGGTTCGCGCACTTCAGGGGTGAAGTTCCTGTACTGGGTGGACTTCACTACCAGCAGCGGGCAAGTGATGCGGTTCTTCGCAGGTCGTACCAGCCGTCGTGCCTACATGACGGGCGATCATGTAGATGTGCTGTACCTGCCGGACCGCCCGGACAAGGCCCTGGTGCGTTCGCTCTCATCACCCTGGGGCCTGAGCGTCATACTGGGATTGGGCGGCGGCCCATTCCTGCTGGCGGCGGGACTTCTGCGCCTGCCGCAGGCGGCGAGGGCATGGCGGCGCAGGCAGCTCCTTCGCCACGGGACACGGGTGCAAGCCAAGGTCCGGGCGATCAAGCGCGATCGCGGAGTATTTTCGGGGGGAAGGCATCCGTTCGTCATCGTCTGCGCCTGGCGCGATCCTGAAACCACTCGATGGCATGTCTTCCACAGTGCGTATCTCTGGGCCGATCCCCGTGCACAGGTGAGTGGGCGTGAACTGGATGTCCATGTCATGCCGGGCAATCCGCGCTACTACCATGTCGATACCTCCTTCATTCGATCAGCGCCGGCACCTGCACGCTGATCGATCAACCCGGCAGCACCATGCCCACCCTCCTCAGATGTTTTTTGCTGTTTTTCTTTGCCGTGGGCCTGCTGACCCTTCTGGCCGCCGCCTGGCTGTTCGTGGACGTCCAGCGTTTCGCGCGCAAGGCCGTTTCCGTAACCGGAACGGTGGTGGCCGTCCAGGCAGAGGATGCCCGGTCGGAAATGGAGGGGATGCCCGCACGTGACATCACCCTGCATCGCCCGGTGGTGAGGTTCCAGACCGCACAGGGGCAGATGATTCAGTTCACCGCGTCCTTTGCTACCGGGGCACCACTGTACGTGGTCGGCGAACAGGTACAGGTGCTGTATCCCGGCGGCATGCCTTCCAAGGCTCGTATCCAGCACCCGGGATTGCGCTGGGGCGCACCGCTGCTGTTGGCGCTGATGGGCATGGGGTTCTGCCTGATCGCCGCATGCGTCCATCGCCTGTGCGTGCGCTACTGGCCGATCCTGTTCGGCCCGCGTGACGGGGCATGTGGCTAGGCTGAGCATCGTAGTGGCCCACTTGGCCTGAGCGTGCTGCACGGCGGGCGCTGGCGTTGCAAAATCGAGGTATTCCTTCCGGAGCCCACCCATGCATCCCATCGAAAGCGAACGCCTGCGGCTGCGCCGCCTGGAACCAGACCGGGATGCTGCGCCGATGCTGGCACTGCTCAACGATCCAGGCTTCCTGCGTTTCATCGGTGATCGCAACGTGCGCAGCGAGGAGCAGGCGCGGGAGTACATCGCGCTGCGCGTGCTGCGCAGCTATGCGTTGAACGGCTTCGGCATGTATGCGATCGAGCGCCTGGCCGATGGCGCGTGGCTGGGTAACGCCGGCCTGGTGCGGCGTGATGGCCTGCCGGGGCCGGATATCGGCTATGCGGTGCTCTCGGAATTTGCCGGGCAGGGCTACGCCGGTGAGGCGGCGCGTGCGGTGTTCGCGCATGCACGCGGAGCGCTGAGCTTGCGGAATCTGTATGGCATTACCGATCTGGACAACGTGGTGTCCGGGAAGATCCTGCTGGGCTTGGGCATGCAGGAGCGCGGAGTGATCCAGCTGCCGGGCGTGGACAGTCCGAGCCGGCTGTATGCCACGCCGGGAGCGGCGGAGGTC
>NZ_JAOCGL010000162.1:0-5565 GCF_029842485.1 Stenotrophomonas sp. GD03777 | reverse complement strand
CTCCCCGCCAGCCCTCATGACTCCTTTCGCTGCATGAAGCATCGCGAACGCATCTCCCGTTACCGCCATCTGCGCGAACAGCCCCAGTGGAAGCTGCTCGCCGCCGACCACGCTCCGGAAATCATCGGCCTGCTGCAGGGGCTGTTGATGGACGGCGAGCGCACCCTGCCTTCGTCGGTGCTCAACGAGCGCCTGCAGCGTGCGCTGGATCAGCTCAATAGCGACGAACTGTCGCGCGAGCTGCCGCGTACCGCGCAGGCCTACATCGCGCACTGGCTGGCCCAGGGCTGGCTGGAACGCCGCCTGCCCGAGGGCGCCGACCAGGAGCAGTACGAGCTTTCGACCGCGGCGCTTCAGGCGATCCGCTTTGCCGACGGCCTCGAGCAGGCCCGTGTGGCCGCCACCGAGAGCCGGCTGGCGCTGGTCATCGAACAGCTCTCGCAGCTGGCCGCGCAGACCGAATCCGATCCGGACGCCCGCCTGTCGGCGCTGCGCGACGAGCGCGACCGGATCGACGCCGAGATCGCCCGTGTCGGCGCCGGCCGTGTGATCGCGCTGGACGGCAAGCGCGCGCTGGAACGTGCGCGCCAGATCATCGGCCTGGCCGACGAGCTGACCGAGGACTTCCGCCGCGTGCGCGACGACTTCGAGCAGCTCAACCGCGAGTTCCGCGAACGCATCATCGACGACGAGGGCGAGCGCGGCGATGTGCTGTCGCAGCTGTTCGACGGCGTGGACGTGATTGGCGAAAGTGATGCCGGGCGTAGCTTCCAGGCCTTCTGGCGCCTGCTCAACGACGCCGAGCAGAGCGCCCAGCTCGATGCCGCGCTGGAAGCGGTGCTGGCGCGTGGCTTCGCCCGCCGCCTGGACCGCAACGAACGCAACTTCCTGCGCGGCTTCACCAGCACCATGCTCGAGCGCGGTGGCCAGGTGCACGATGTGCTGCAGAACTTCGCGCGCAGCCTGCGCGGCTTCGTGCAGAGCCGTGGCTATCTGGAACAGCGTCGCCTCAACCAGCTGCTCAAGCAGGCGCAGTCCGAAGCGCTCGCTCTGCGCGACGAGTTCCCCGCACAACGCGGCATCGGCCGCGACCTGCAGCTGACCACCAGCCGCCTGCGCTCGTGGTCGCAATGGAAACTGCACGATCCGCGCAGCGCCCAGGTCGATGGCAACGTCGAATACAACGACGCAGCCGCGATCAGCCTGGAAAGCGTTGGCGATCTGGTCGCTTCGTCCGAAATCGACTTCCGTACCCTGCGCCGCGACCTGCACGACCTGCTCGATGCACAGCCGCGGCTCAGCATCGCCCAGGCCCTTTCGCAGCGCGAAGCGCCGCAGGGTCTTGGCAGCGTCATCGGCTACCTGTCGCTGGGCACGCGCTTCGGCAACGTGATCGCCGGCGAGCAGGAGCTTGCGCAATGGCGTGGTGGCGACGGCCAGATCCGTCGCGCCCGCATCCCGCTGGTTTGGTTCACCCAGGAGAGACGCCATGAGCTGGCATGAAGATCCCATCGACGCACCGCAGGCCGACGTGGCGGAAGACGCCTACGAGGCCGAGCCGGTGGCGGCCGTGGCGCAGCCCCGCCGTGGCAACGACGTGTACTACCTCGGCGATACCGGGCGCCTGCCGCTGGATGCGCGCCGTGCGCTGTGCCAGCTGCTGATCGGCCCCAGCATCGACCAGCTGCGCCACGCCAAGCTGTGGCCGGCGCTGATCCGCAGCGAGGCGGCCATCCGCTCGTCGCTGGCCGACCTGTTCCTGGAACTGGTGCTCGACCGCGACAGTGGCGTGGCGTTCACCCGCCAGGCCGATACCGAAGACGTCGATGCGCCGGTGCTGCTGCGCACCTCGCCGCTGACCTTCATCGACTCGGTGCTGCTGCTGTACCTGCGCCAGCAGCTGGCCGAGGCCGATGCGCGCGGCAACCGCGCGGTGGTCGCCGACGCCGAGATGGCCGAAGCGCTGGCCATCTACGAAAAGAACCTGTCCACCGACCGCGCCGGCTTCAACCGTCGCGTCGCATCGGCGGTGCAGAAGATGAAGGACAACCACATCCTGACCCGCCTCAGCGGCCAGGAAGACCGCCACGAAGTCTCGCCGGCGCTGAAGCTGCTGTTCTCCGCCGAAGACGTGTCCCAGCTTTCGGCGGTCTACCGCCAGCTGCGTGAAACCCCGGCCGCCGAGGCCTGAGAGACCCGACCATCGCATGGCTATCTCCAAGCACACTCCCGCCCTGTTCAACGAAGGCCTGCCGGACCCGCGCCTGCAGCAGTTCCGCATGCGCCGCCTGCAGGTGCACAACTGGGGCACCTTCAACGGCCTGACCGAAGTACCGATCGCCGAGCGCGGCTTCCTGTTCGTCGGCCGCTCCGGCTCGGGCAAGTCGACCCTGCTCGATGCCATGTCCGCGCTGCTGACGCCACCGGCCATCGTCGACTTCAACGCCGCTGCACGTGAAGCCGAGCGCAGTGGCCGCGACCGCAACCTGGTGTCCTACGTGCGCGGCGCGTGGGCCGACCAGCAGGACAGCGGCACCGGCGAAATCGCCACCCAGTACCTGCGCAAGGGCGCGACCTGGACCGCGCTGGTGCTGGAATACCGCGCCGGCGATGGCCGCGTGGTCAGCCTGGTGCGCCTGCTTTGGATCTCCGGCAACGGCACCTCGGCCGGCGATGTGCGCAAGCATTACATGATCGCCGAGCGCCCGTTCGACATCGCCAAGGACCTCGGCGGCTTCGACCTGGACCTGCGCAAGCTGAAGCAGAAGCTGCCCGACCTGCACCACTTCGACACGTTCTCCGGCTACGCCGAGCGTTTCCGCGACCTGCTCGGCATCGACAACGAGATGGCGCTGCGACTGCTGCACAAGACGCAGTCGGCGAAGAACCTGGGCGACCTCAACGTCTTCCTGCGCGACTTCATGCTCGACACGCCGAAGACCTTCGACGCCGCCGAGCGCCTGGTCAGCGACTTCGCCGAGCTTGATGGCGCGCACCAAGCGGTGGTCACTGCCCGCCGTCAGGTGGAAACCCTGTTGCCGGCGCGCGCCTACTACAACGATCTGAAGGAAATGCACCGCCGTCGTGGCGACGACGAAGCGCTGAAGCTCGGTGTTGACAGCTTCCGCGAAAGCCGGCGCCAAGCGCTGATCGAGGCGCGCCTGCGCGAGATGGACGTGCGTGACCGCGGCCTGCTTGGCGAAGAAGCCCAGCGCCGTGCCGCACTGGACAATCACACCGAGCGCCTGGCCGAACTGGAGCTGCAGCGCCGCCAGCAGGGCGGTGAGCGCATCGAGGAACTGGAACGCGAGCAGGGTCGTGCCGAAGCTGAGCGCGACCGCCGTCAGGCCAAGCGCGAGCAGGCACGCCAGGCGGCGCAGCAGCTGGGGGCCGAACTGCCGGACGACGCCCATGGCTTCGCCGAACTGGTCGAGCGCGCACAGAACGAGCTGCAGGACCGCCAGCGTGCCTCCTCGGCACTGGACGACGCGATCAGTGACCGCCTGGGCGGCAAGCGCGATGACGAGCGCCGCTTCGGCGAGGTCCGTGCCGAACTTGAAGCGATGCAGCGCACGCCCTCCAACATCCCGGCGCCGATGCAGAAGCTGCGCGCACGCCTGGCCGAGGAAACCGGCATCGCCGAGGCGGCACTGCCCTTCGTCGGCGAACTGATCCAGGTCCGCTCGGAAGAGCAGGGCTGGCAGGGTGCCATCGAGCGCGTGCTGGGTGGCTTCGCGCTGTCGCTGCTGGTCGACGACAAGCATTACAACGACGTCGCCGAATGGGTGAACCGTACCCACCTTGGCATGCGCTTCACCTACTACCGCGTGCGCCGCAACGATGATGCATTCGCCCGTGAGCCGTCGGCGAAGTCGCTGCTGCACAAGCTTGAACTGCGCGAGCATGTATTCGAAAGCTGGCTGCGCCGCGAGCTGGGCAAGCGCTTCGACTACGAATGCGTGGATGCCAGGCAGCTGCGCAACGTCGACCGCGGCATCACCCGCGAAGGCCAGGTCAAGCATCCCGGCGACCGTTTCGAGAAGGACGACCGCAGTGCGGTGGGCGACCGCCGTCGCTGGATCCTCGGCTTCAACAACCACGACAAGGTGGGCGCCTTCGAGCGCGAAGCACAGGAACTGGCCAAGCGCATCGCCAGCTGCGAGACCGACATCGCGCGCCTGCGCGGGCAGCGTGATCGCGACAACGAACGCCGCCTGGCATGCCACGAGCTGGTCAGCATCAGCTGGAACGAGATCGACATCGCCGCTCCGCAGCAGCGCCTGAGCGATATCGAAGCCACCCTGCGCGACCTGCGTGAAGGCAACGCCGATCTCGCCAAGCTGGCCAAGCAGATCGACGCCGTGCGCGCCGACATCGAGCAGTCCCGCCGCACCTATGAAGACGTCCGCGTCGAGCGCGGCCAGCTGGTCAAGGAACGTGATCGCCTTGACCGCGCACGCCAGCAGAGCCGCGCACTGGTGCTGCCGAGCCTGGCCCAGGAGCAGGAAGCCGGCCTCGCCGAGCGCCTGCAGGAACAGGGGCCGCTCAGCCTGGAAACGCTCGAAGCGCACATGCGCCAGGTCAGCAACGCGCTGAACGAGCAGTTGTCGTCCTCGCAGCAGGACCTCAACCGCATCGAGAACCAGCTGATCGGCTGCTTCCGTCGCTTCATCCAGCAGTGGCCGGAGGAGTCGGGCGACTTCACCGTGTCGGTGGCCTCGGCCGAGGACTTCCTCGCACGCCTCGAACGGCTGGAACGCGACGGCCTGCCACAGCACGAAGAGCGCTTCTTCGACCTGCTGCAGAACCAGAGCAAGAACAACCTGCTGGCCCTGCAGCGCCACAGCGCAGAGGCCCGCAAGTCGATCGGCCAGCGCCTGGACGAGGTGAACGCCAGCCTGGAGCAGGTGCCGTTCAACCGTGGCACGCTGCTGACCATCGAACTGAGCGACCGCCGCCTGCCGGAGGTCGCTGAGTTCCACCTGCAGCTGCGCGAGGTGCTGTCGCAGCAGCAGACCGAGCAGCGCGAGCTGGCCGAGTCGCAGTTCACCGTGCTGCGCCAGCTGGTCAACCGCCTCGGCTCGCAGGAAGGCGAGGACAAGCGCTGGCGCGAGCTGGTGCTGGACGTGCGCATGCACGTGGAGTTCATCGGCGTCGAGCTGGATGCGGAAACGCGCCAGCAGGTCGAGATCTACCGCAGCGGCGCCGGCAAGTCCGGTGGCCAGCGCCAGAAGCTGGCCACTACCTGCCTGGCGGCTGCGCTGCGCTACCAGCTCGGCGGCGCCGACAGCCAGCTGCCCAGCTACGCCGCGGTCGTGCTCGACGAGGCCTTCGACAAGGCCGACAACGAGTTCACCGCACTGGCAATGAACATCTTCGACAACTTCGGCTTCCAGATGGTGGTTGCCACCCCGCTGAAGTCGGTGATGACGCTGGAACCGTTCATCGGCGGCGCCTGCTTCGTCGAAATCAGCGGCCGTCACGACTCCGGCGTGCTGCTGATCGAGTACGACGAAGAGGGCAAGCGCCTGAAGCTGCCCGAGCGCAGCCGCCAGCAGGCCAACG
>NZ_JAOCGL010000161.1:0-5656 GCF_029842485.1 Stenotrophomonas sp. GD03777 | reverse complement strand
AGCTCGTACGCCGAGCCGGACAAGGTCGTCATCAAGGACATCGCGCTGGATCTGAAGCTGGACTTCGACCAGAAGCAGATCGGCGGTACCGCCACCTACACCCTGGAATGGAAACAGAAGGACGCCAAGCAGCTGGTGCTCGACACCCGAGAGCTGACCGTGTCCAAGGTCGAGGCCGTTGCCGCCGACGGCGCGCGCAGCCCGCTGAAGTTTGAGCTGGCCCCGGCCGACAAGGTGTTCGGCAGCAAGCTGACCATCGAGGCTGCGGAGCAGCCGGCCACGGTGGAAGTGACCTACCACACCGCACCGACCGCCTCGGGCCTGCAGTGGCTGGCGCCGTCGATGACCGAGGGCAAGAAGCTGCCCTTCATGTTCAGCCAGTCGCAGGCCATCCATGCCCGTTCCTGGGTGCCGCTGCAGGATACCCCGAGCGTGCGCTTCACCTACAGCGCGCACGTGGTCTCGCGCCCGGACGTGATGGTGCTGATGAGCGCCGACAACGATCCGAAGGCCGCGCGTGATGGTGACTACACCTTCAAGATGCCGCAGCCGATTCCGTCCTACCTGCTGGCCATCGCCGCCGGCGACCTGGTGTTCGAGCCGATCTCCGGCCGCTCCGGCGTCTGGGCCGAGCCGACCATGGTCAACAAGGCCGCCAAGGAATTCGAAGACACCGAGAAGATGATCGGTGCCGCCGAGAAGCTGTACGGCGAATACCGCTGGGGCCGCTACGACATGCTGGTGCTGCCGCCGTCGTTCCCGTTCGGTGGAATGGAGAACCCGCGCCTGACCTTCGCCACCCCGACCGTGATCGTCGGCGACAAGTCGCTGGTCTCGCTGGTCGCCCACGAACTGGCGCACAGCTGGTCGGGCAACCTGGTGACCAACGCCAGCTGGAAGGACATCTGGCTCAATGAAGGCTTCACCACCTACGTCCAGGGCCGCATCACCGAAGCTCTGTACGGTAAGGAAATGGCCGAGATGGAGAAGCAGATCGACCAGACCGACCTGCTGGCCGAAGTGAAGGACATGAGCCCGGCCGACCAGGCGCTGGCGCTGCCGCCGCTGAACGAGCGTGATCCCGACGAAGCCCTCAGCCAGGTGGCCTACGTCAAGGGTTCGTGGTTCCTGGAGTTCTTGGAACAGCGCTTCGGCCGCGAGACCTTCGATCCGTTCCTGCGTGGCTGGTTCGATGACCATGCCTTCCAGAGCGCGAACACCGACCAGTTCGTCGATTACATGAAGAAGAACCTGCTGCCGAAGAATCCGTCGGCCGTGACCGAGGCCGAACTGAAGGCATGGCTGGACGAGCCGGGTATCCCGGCGTTCGCGGCCAAGGCGCAGTCGCGCAACTTCAGCAGCGTCGATACCGCGCGCATCGCCTTCGCCAGCGCCGGCACCGTGCCGAGCAGCCAGGTCATCGCCGACTGGAGCACGCAGGAATGGGTGCGCTTCATCGATGGCCTGGGCGCGACCCAGCCGCTGGACAAGCTGGCCACGCTGGACAAGGCCTTCCACTTCACCGGCACCCCGAATGGCGAGATCGCCATGCGCTGGTACCCGCTGGCAATCCGCAGCGGCTACGAGCAGGCCAATGAAGGCGCGGCGGCATTCATCGAGCGCGTCGGCCGTCGCAAGCTGATCCTGCCGATCTACGCTGAACTGGTGAAGACCCCGAAGGGGCTGGAGCTGGCCAAGCAGGCCTTCGAAAAGGCCAAGCCGGGCTACCACCCGATCACCACTGCCTCGGTCCAGGACATGCTGGCCAAGGCTGAAGCCAAGTAAGCAGAAGCGCCGGGCATCCCCCGGCGCTTTTTTTTGTAGAGTCGAGCCATGCTCGACTGGCTTTTCAACAGCAGTCGAGCATGGCTCGACTCTACAGAAAAGCGAAAACACCAAGGACCTCCGCCATGAAACGACTGATCCTGCTCACCGCCTGCACCCTGGCGCTGGCCGCCTGCAGCAACCCCGAGGAAGAACGCAAGGCGCAGGAAGCCGCCGCAGCCGCCGTGCAGGCGCAGAAGGAGGCCAAGGCCGAAGACGTGGCCAAGCAGTACGACATGGCCGTGGCCGCGCAGGACTGGGAACGCGCGCGCCTGCACGGCGCCTCGCTGCTGGACCAGTACAAGGACACCGCCGCCGCCGAGCGCATCGCCGCGGGCTTCGACGAGGTCAAGGCCAAGGGCGATGCCGCGCGCGACCTGCGGCGCATGCAGGCGCTGTGGCAGTACAACCAGATCCCGGTGGGCAGCAAGGGCAACCAGGTTTCGGCGCAGATCTACAGCAAGGAACGGGTGGACGTGGATGGCAGCGGCGCCAAGCCGGTGCAGCTGGTGTTCCGCGATCATCCGGAGTGGAAGCGGCATGCCTACCTGGTGCTGCAGGCCGGCGATTTCCGTTGCCCGCAGTGCACGGTGAAAGTGACCGTGGACGACGGCAAGCCGGTGTCGATGGCCGCGTGGCGCCCGAAGACCGATGAAGCCATCGCCCTGTTCATCACCGATCAGAAAGCGCTGTGGAAACTGGCGCGCAAGGGCAAGTCGATCAGCATCGAGTTCCCGGTCAAGGCCGGAGGCACCCGTACGGCGGTGTTCGAGACCGGCGGCGTCGACGCCAGCCGCATGCCGCAGTGGTGGCAGTGATGGTCGCGACGGGCAGCGCGGTGCACGCGTTGTCCGCGATCCGGCACTGGGTGTTCGACATGGACGGCACGCTGACTGTGGCCGTGCATGATTTCGCCGCGATCCGCCGCGCACTGGAGATCGCCGCCGAGGAAGACATCCTCGACCATATCGCGGCGTTGCCGGATGCACCGGCGCAGGCCAAGCGTGAGTGGTTGCTGGATCACGAGCGCGCGCTGGCCGAGGACGCGCTGCCGGCGCCGGGTGCGGTGAAGCTGCTGCGCGCGCTGGCGGCGGCTGGCTGCCGGCTGGGCATCCTGACCCGCAATGATCATGCGCTGGCGAAGCTGACGCTGGAGGCGATCGGGGTCGGGGCGTTGTTCGACGATGCCGACATCATTGGTCGCGATGAAGCGGTGCCCAAGCCCTCGCCGGAGGGCCTGCAGCAGCATCTGCGGCGATGGGGCATCGGGCCTGCGCAGGCGGTGATGGTGGGTGACCACGCCTACGACCTGGAGTGCGGCCGTGCGGCCGGCACGCATACCGTGCTGGTCAACCTGCCAGAGAACCCTTGGCCGGGCCGCGCCGACTGGCATTTCGCCGATTGCCGCGCGCTGCTGGCCGCCTGGCAGGCCGCATGACCGGCGCGCGCAAGCCGAGCATGGGCTCGGCTCTACAGAGAGCAGGCAACGTGTCGGTCGGAAGTTCCGGTAGTGCCGGCCGCTGGCCGGCAGTGTCGACCAAGGTCGACACCCACCGATCAGATGCGCGGGCAGTTCGGTTTACGCGCCCAGCGCGTAACCGAACTGCTGCTTGAACTGCTCGTTGAACTCATCGAAGGTGAAACGCTGGTTCTGCGTGCCCGGATGCTCGACCTTCAGTGCGCCCATCAGGTTGCCCATGCGGCCGATGGTCAGCCAGTCGTAGCCCTTCTGGATGCCGTAGATCAGGCCTGCGCGGAAGGCGTCGCCACAGCCGGTCGGGTCGACCACGCGGCGCTCGTGCGCCGGCGGGATGTCGTAGCTCTTTTCCGGAGTGTGGATGACCGCGCCCTTCGGGCCACGGGTGGTGATGTAGGCCTTGACCCGGCTGACGATCTCCTTCTCGTCCCAGCCGGTGCGCTCCTGCAGCAGGTTCGACTCGTAGTCGTTCACCACCACGTAGTCGGCCTGCTCGATGAAGGCGCGCAGTTCCGGGCCGTTGAACAGCGGCATGGCCTGGCCCGGGTCGAAGATGAACGGGATGCCGTCTTCGTGGAATTCCTGCGCGTTCTGGATCATGCCTTCGCGGCCGTCCGGGCCGACCAGGCCCAGGGTGACGCCCGGCACCCCACGCACGTGGTTCTCGTAGGAACGCATCATCGCGCCCGGGTGGAAGGCGGTGATCTGGTTGTTGTCGTGGTCGGTGGTGATGAATGCCTGCGGGGTGAACAGCTCATCGATCACGCGCACGCGCGACAGGTCGATGCCCAGGCCTTCGAAGTATTCGCGGTACGGGCCGAAGTCCGAGCCCACGGTGCCCATCGGGATCGGCTGGCCGCCCAGCAGGTGCAGGTTGTAGGCGATGTTGCCTGCGCAGCCGCCGAACTCGCGGCGCATGCGCGGCACCAGGAAGGACACGTTCAGGATGTGCACCTTGTCCGGCAGGATGTGATTCTTGAACTGGTCCGGGAACACCATGATGGTGTCGAAGGCAAGAGAACCACAGATCAGAGCGGACATCGATGTAAGCCTATGCGGTGAATTTTGGGGTGGGCCGGCCCGGTTCAGCGGGCAAGCAAACGGCGCCCTTGGGCGCCCGACGGCGCAAAGGTTACCCGCTGGTGCCGCTCAGGGCCAGAACCGGGTGAGACCCGATCAGGCCGAAAGCCTGTGAAGACGCGGGTTCAGCTAGTTTTTTCCTTGCTCGGCGGCAGGCGGGTTGCTAGGCTTGTCGGCCTCGATTTCTGCCCATTTTTTCGCCATCCCGCGGCGGGCACGACACCCCTCAGGACTCCTTCCTCAGATGTTCAAGAAACTCCGTGGCATGTTCTCCAACGACCTGTCCATCGACCTGGGCACGGCCAACACCCTCATCTACGTGCGCGGGCAGGGGATCGTGCTGAACGAGCCGTCGGTCGTGGCCGTGCGCCAGGACCGTGCCATCGGTGGCACCCGCTCGGTGGCAGCCGTCGGCGCCGAAGCCAAGCAGATGCTGGGCCGTACCCCGGGCCACATCACCACCATCCGCCCGATGAAGGACGGCGTCATCGCCGACTTCACCTATACCGAGGCGATGCTCAAGCACTTCATCAAGAAGGTGCACAAGTCGCGCGTGCTGCGCCCGAGCCCGCGCGTCCTGGTCTGCGTGCCGGCCGGCTCGACCCAGGTCGAGCGCCGCGCGATCAAGGAATCGGCCGAGGAAGCCGGTGCCCGTGACGTGTTCCTGATCGAAGAACCGATGGCCGCCGCGATCGGCGCCGGCATGCCGGTCACCGAAGCCCGTGGCTCGATGGTCATCGACATCGGCGGTGGCACCACCGAAGTGGCGGTCATCTCGCTCAACGGCATCGTCTATTCGGCCTCGGTCCGCATCGGCGGCGACCGCTTCGACGAGTCCATCACCAACTACGTGCGCCGCAACCACGGCATGCTGATCGGTGAAGCCACCGCCGAGCGCATCAAGGTCGAGCTGGGCTGCGCCTACCCGCAGGCGGAAGTGATCGAGATGGAAATCTCCGGCCGCAACCTCGCCGAGGGCGTGCCGAAGATGATCAAGATCAGCTCCAACGAAGTGCTCGAGGCCCTGCACGAACCGCTGTCGGGCATCGTCAGCGCGGTCAAGCTGGCGCTGGAGCAGACCCCGCCGGAACTGTGCGCCGACGTCGCCGAGCGCGGCATCGTGCTGACCGGTGGTGGCGCCCTGCTGCGCGACCTGGACCGCCTGATCTCCGAGGAGACCGGCCTGCACGTGCAGGTGGCCGACGACCCGCTGACCTGCGTGGCGCGCGGTGGCGGTCGTGCGCTGGAGCTGGTGGACATGCACGGCAACGAGTT
>NZ_JAOCGL010000160.1:0-5765 GCF_029842485.1 Stenotrophomonas sp. GD03777 | reverse complement strand
GGCCTGGCTGGCGTTGAAGCCGGCGGGCACACGCACCTCCATGCCCCATGGTTCGCCACTGCGCCAACCGGCACGCTTGAGATAGTTGGCGGTGGAGGCCAGTGCATCGGGAATGCTGCCGACCAGATCGCGGCGGCCATCGCCATCACCATCCACGGCGATGCGTGCATAGGTGCTGGGCATGAACTGGGTGTGCCCGAAGGCACCGGCCCAGGAGCCGGTGAGCCCCTGTGCCTGCAGGTCGCCGCGGTCGATCAGCGTGAGCAGCGCCAGCAGCTCACCGCGGAAGAAAGGTTGGCGGCGGCCGGCGCACGACAGCGTGGCCAATGACTGCAGCAGCGGGCGCTTGCCGAACACGCGGCCGTAGTCGCTCTCCACGCCCCAGACCGCGACGATGGTGGCCGGATCGACGCCATACTGGGCCGACACGCGATCGAGCAGGTCGCGGTGCTGCTGCAGCAGGGCGCGACCATCAGCGACGCGTTGGCGATCAACCAGCGCGGCCAGATAGTCCCAGATCGGCGTGGTGAATTCGGGCTGTGCATCGAGCAGGCCGAGCACGCTGGGGTCCGGGGTGAGCCCGGCGGTGATCTCGTTGAAGCGGTCGGCGCCGATGCCCTGGGTCGCGGCGGTGGCCTGCAGGCCCGCCAAGCAGCGGCTGAACGCCGGATCGGTGCTGGCGGCCGAAGCCGCAGGCAGCGTCGGGTTCGACGCAAGGGCGGCCGCCAGGCCGAGCGTGGTCAGAACAGGCATGGCGTCCTCCGTGTTGCCGTTGCACGGCCATCTTAGGGGTAGCGATGCCGCCGAACCTGAAGGGGCACCGGCTGGCCACCACCTCAGGCGCGCCGCAGCAAGCGCAGGCCATAGGCGGGGCTTTCGGCATCCCATCGCTGCGCCACCTGCAGGCCCGCCTGCCGCAACAGCGCGTCGAAGCTGTCATCGGTGTACTTGTGGCTGTACTCGACGCGGATGGGTTCACCGGCGGCGAAGTGGAAAATGCGGCCATCCAGGTGGACGTCCTGTGCCCGCTGGCTGACCAGATCGGTCTCGATGCGCAACCGCGCAGAGCTGTAGCGTGCACGATGACGGAAGCCATCGAGATCGAAGTCGCTGCCGATTTCGCGGTTCAGGCGGGCCAGCAGGTTGAGGGTGAATGCGGCGGTGACGCCCTGCGCATCGTTGTAGGCCGCCTCGATCAACGCCGGGTCCTTGTGCAGGTCGATGCCGACCAGGGCCAGGCCATCACGCCCCATGGTCTGGCGCATCGCGCGCAGCAGCGCGACCGCGTCCTCGCCTTCAAAGTTGCCCAGCGTGGAACCCGGGAAGAACAGCAGCCGTCGCGCGGGTTCGCGTTCGGGCATGGGTACGGCGACGGGACGGGTAAAGTCGGCACAGACCGGCAGCATCTCCACCTCGGGCAGCGCCGGGGCCAGATGGTCGATGCTGGACAGCAGCGCGGCACGCGAGATTTCAATCGGCGTGTAGGCCACCGGGTCGTGCAGGGCGGCCAGCAGCAACGCGGTCTTGCGGCCACTGCCGCTGCCCAGCTCCACCACGTGCAGGTGCGGCCCGACGCTTCGGGCGATGTCCGGCAGTACCCGTGAAAGCAGGGCCAGCTCGGTACACGTGGGGTAGTACTCGGGAGTATGCGTGATCTGCTCGAACAGGCGCGAGCCGCGTGCATCGTAGAAGTACTTGGACGGCAGCTGGCGGGGCGTGCGCAACAGCCCGGCCACCACGTCGGCAAGGATCTGCTGGCGGCCGGGAGTGAGATCGGTCAGCGCCTGCAGCGCGTCCTGCACCGTACTCATGCGAGATCCCTGGCTAGGCGCAGCCCGGAGAACTGCCAACGCGCCGGGGGCATGAAGAAGTTGCGGTAGCTGGCACGCACGTGGCCACGCGGCGTGGCGCAGCTGCCACCGCGCAGCACCCATTGCCCGCACATGAACTTGCCGTTGTATTCACCGAGGTTGCCGGCAAAAGGGCGAAAGCCCGGATAGGCGCCATACGCGCTGTGGGTCCATTCCCATACATCGCCGAACAGCTGCCGCAGCCCACTGCCCTGCCCCGCCCGAGGGTGCAGCTGATCGTCGTCGGCAAAATGGCCACGCAGGGGCTGCGACGCAGCGGCGGCTTCCCACTCGAACTCGCTGGGCAGGCGCGCACCAGCCCAGCGGGCGCAGGCATCGGCCTCGTAATAGCTGAGATGGCAGACCGGCGCATGCGGGTCCAGTTCTCGCCAACCGCCGAGGGTGTACTCGCGCTGCAGGGCATCGTCCCAGTACAGCGGGTGCTGCCAGCCCTCGGCTTCGCGCAACGCCCAGCCTTCGCTCAGCCACCAGCGCGGCTCGCGGTAGCCGCCAGCCTCGATGAAGACGAGGTACTCGCCATTGCTGACGGGACGCTCTGCCAGTGCGTGTGCAGCCAGCAGCACGCGGTGCGGCGGCGATTCGTTGTCGTAGGCGAAGGCGGTGTGCTGCGGCCAGGCTGCGGCGCCAATGGTAATGATGCGTTCGGGTGATTCGATCCAGCCCTGCGCACTGGCAGCGCTGGTGGCAGGCTGCAGGTCATCACGGTAGGCTGGCTGCAACGGATTGCACCAGAACGCATGCTTGATGTCGGTCAACAGCAGTTCCTGGTGCTGCTGTTCGTGCTGCAGGCCCAACTGCAGGTGCTGCAGCGCCTGCTCATCAAGGTCGCCTGCCGCCAGTCGCGATTGCACCTGTGCATCGACCTGCTGGCGGTAGTCGCGCACCTGCTGCAGCGAGGGCCGCGACAACAGACCGCGTTGCGGCCGCGCGTGCGCCGGACCGATGCTTTTGTAGTAGCTGTTGAAAAGATAGTCCCAGGCTGGATCACGCGCCGGCGCACTGGCGAATCCTGCCAGCACGAAGCGTTCGAAGAACCAGGTGGTGTGGGCCAGGTGCCACTTGCTGGGACTGGCGTCGGCCATGCTCTGCAGCATGGCGTCCTCTGCACTGAGCGGTGCGGCCAACTGCAGGCTGCGGGCACGAACACGTGCGAAGTGGTGGGCGAGGTCGTGCTGCGGGGCAGCGACGGCGGTGGGTACGCTGTCCATGCCTACAGCATCGGCGCAGTGCAGTGAGTGCGACGTCATGGCGGCACACTGCCCCATTCACATGGTTGCGGGCGTACCTTTTCAAGAAGCGCGTGTTCAAGAAGCGGGTGAGGACGCCGCTAACGGCAGTGTTGCGGCCGCATCGTCACCGCACTGGACTTCCTGCGTGCCCCTGCATCCACTCCGCCAGCCTGCGCATTACCTGTTCGTGCTGCCCGCCGTGCTGGTCGTCCTGGTGCTGTGGATGGCACTGGGCACCGAGGATGTGGCCAGCCCCGCCCAACGCATCCTGCCCTGGCTGCTGGCCTGCCTCGGCGCGGGCCTGGCCCTGCTCTACCACCAGATACGCACGTTGTGCCTGCTGCTGGTCGTGGCGGTGGTGTTCGCCCTGCTGCACCGGGACGTCGGGGGCTACCTGCGCAGCGGCCATGTCGACGCCTTGACTCCGTTGCGCTTCCACGCAATCTCGGCCTGGGTGCCGCTGCTGTTTGCCGGGCTGGCAGTGTGGCCGGAACGCGGACGCCGACGCCAGGACCTGCTGCTGCGCAGCGTGGTCTGCGGCGCGGCCCTGGTGATCTTCCTGCTGCTTGCGGCACAACAGCCGCAGGGCATGCACGATCTGCTGTCGAGCCGTCACTGGGCCTGGATTCCCGCCGACTGGAATGCGCTGGCGCAGCTGCCGGCGCTGCTGTTCCTGCTGGCGAGCGCAGCGCTGGGCTGGCAGGCGTGGCGGCATCCGCGGCCACTGCACACGGCGATGCTGCTGGCCCTGCTGTGCCTGTGGTGGATGTTGCCGCGGATCTTCCTGCAGCCGGTACTGCTGCCGGCGCTGAGCAGCGCCGCCCTGCTGCTGATGCTGGGCGCGATGCTGCAGGAATCCTTCCACATGGCCTTCCGCGATGAGCTGACCGGCCTGCCCGGGCGAAGGGCGTTCAACGAGACCCTGCAGCGGGCGCGCGGCACCTACAGCATCGCGATGGTGGACGTGGACCACTTCAAGTCGTTCAACGACACCCACGGCCACGATACCGGCGACGACGTGCTGCGCCTGGTGGGGTCGCGGCTGGCGCGTGTCGGCGACGGTGGCCGAGCGTTCCGCTATGGCGGCGAGGAATTCGCGGTGGTGTTCCTGGACCGCCCAGCGGCGGCCTGCATCGAGGCCGTCGAAGCACTGCGGCAGAGCATCGAGGACACCCGCATGCAACTGCGCGACCGCAGCACCCGCAGCCGTGACGACGAAGCTGGCCGTCAGCAGCGCGGACGCGGCGGCACCGGCCAGGTGGTGCAGGTGACGGTCAGTATCGGGCTGGCCGACAGCCGCGTGGATCCGCGACCGACGGCAGTGCTCAAGGCCGCCGACCAGGCGCTGTACATGGCCAAGGACGGAGGTCGCAACCAGGTCCGCGCGCACGGCGGCCAGCGCCTGCTGGCTGCATCCAGTGCGTAGGGCTCAGACCGCGTCGAGGTAATACCAGCGGCCGTCGATGCGCCGGAATCGGCTGTGCTCGGTCATTCTCACCGCGCTGCCGCCGCCGATGCGGTAGCGCGCGGTGAAGCGCACTTCAGCACTGTCTGCGCCGGTGACCGCGTGGTCGTGCACGGTCAGGCCCAACCAATGGGTGCGCTGGCCTGGCGCATCGCCCAGCGACAACTCGGCCGGACGCGTATCCGGATGCCAGGTGTGGCGCAGGTAGTCGGCCAGGCCCCGCACATACGCGCTGTAGCGCGAACGCATCAGGTGCTCGGCATCGGGCGCGGCTTCACCGGCATGAAAACGACCACAGCAGGCGGCATAGTCGGCGGGAAGGCCACAGGGGCAGGGATCGGCGGATTTTCGACTCATGCCGGCATTGTCGCCGGGTTGCAGGGATTGATGCACGCGCGGCGGGAGTCACCTGGAGCAGGACAGGCGTATGCTGTCGCGCCCCCACCTTGATTGATCGCCGTGCTGGATCTGGTTCCCCCTGAGTTGTGGTGGCTGGTGGTGATCGCCTTCATCGCCGGTCTTGTGGATGCCGCCGTGGGTGGCGGTGGCCTGGTTCAGCTGCCCGGCCTGTTCACGGTGCTGCCGCAGCAGACGCCGGCGATGCTGTTTGGTACCAACAAGTTCAGTTCGATGTTCGGTACCGGTGCGGCTGCGTGGCGCTATGCGCGCAATGTGCGCTTCCCGTGGAAACCGGTACTGTTCGCGGCCGGCACGGCCTTCATCTTCTCCTTCGCCGGGGCCACTGCGGTAAGCCTGCTGCCCAAGGACGCGGTGCGCCCACTGGTGCTGGTGCTGCTGATCGCGATGCTGGCCTACACGCTGTGGAAGAAGGACTTCGGCGCGTTGCACCGGCCCCAGGAGATCGGCCGCCGTGAACTGGTGATCGCGCTGGCGATCGGTGCGGCGATCGGCTTCTACGACGGCTTCTTCGGGCCGGGCACCGGCAGCTTCCTGATCTTCCTGTTCGTGCGCTTCTTCGGCCTGGATTTCCTGCGCGCCTCGGCGGCGTCGAAGGTGGTGAACCTGGCGACCAACGTGGCGGCGATCTCGTTCTTCGTGCCGACCGGCAACATCCTGTGGTTGTTTGCGCTGCCGATGGCCACAGCCAACATCATCGGCTCGGTGGTGGGCACGCGCCTGGCGCTGAAGGGCGGCACGCCGTTCATCCGCAAGCTGTTCGTGGGGCTGGTGGTGGTGCTG
>NZ_JAOCGL010000016.1:0-51384 GCF_029842485.1 Stenotrophomonas sp. GD03777 | reverse complement strand
GGGCGTTGGGACGCCAGGTGATCAGCTTGTTCTCGACCACGTCCAGCAGCGCGTCGATGACCAGCACGAAGGCGGCCAGGATGATGATGCCGGCGAACACACCGACGGCGTTGAAGTTGCCTTCTGCCTGCGCGATCAGGTAGCCCAGGCCCGCCGAGGCGCCGAGGTACTCACCGATGATCGCGCCGACCACGGCGAAGCCCACCGAGGTGCGCAGCGAGGACAGGATCCAGCTGGCCGCTGCCGGGAAGTAGACATGGCGTAGCAGGTCGCTGCGGCTTGCGCCCAGGATGCGGGCATTGGCCAGCACCACCGGATTCACCTCGCGTACGCCCTGCATGGCATTGAAGAACGTGGTGAAGAACACCAGGGTGACCGCCAGCGCCACCTTCGACCACAGGCCCAGCCCCAGCCACAACACGAAAATCGGGGCCAGCACCACGCGCGGAATTGCGTTGAAGCCTTTGATGAAGGGATCGAGGATGCGCGCCGAGCGGCGGCTCAGGCCCAGCCAGACACCGCCGGCCACGCCGAGGCCGGTGCCGATGATGTAGCCCAGCGCGGTTTCGGTCAGCGTGATGTAGACGTGCTGGTAGAACGAGGTATCGGACAGCCAGGTCCAGGCCTGCTGCACGATCGCCGTTGGCGATGGGAAGAAGAACGGATCGATCACGCCCAGCGCGATGCCGCCCTCCCAGCCGCCGAACACGGCCACAACCAGGGCCAGTTGGATGAACTTGTCAGTCTTGGCGTGCATAGCTCTTCTCCACTTCGCCGCGCAGGCAGGCCCAGATGTCGCGGTACAGGTCGGTGAAACGGTCATCCAGCTTGATTTCGGCCACGTTCCGCGGCCGTTCCAGATCCACGTCGAAACTGCGCACGACACGGCTGGCCGGGCCGGAGGACAGCACCACCACGCGGTCGCCCAGGGCGATCGCTTCTTCCAGATCGTGGGTGATCAGGATCACCGAGCGCCGGTCCTCCTGCCACAGGCGCAGCAGCTCGTTCTGCATCAGGTGCCGGGTGTGGATGTCCAGCGCCGAGAACGGCTCATCCATCAGGATCACCTTCGGCTCGACGATCAACGCCTGCGCCATCTGCACGCGCTTGCGCTGGCCACCGGACAGCTGGTGGGGGTAGCGATGCTCGAAACCGGCCAGGCCGACCTTGGCCAGCCACGCGTTGGCCTTGGCCTTGCGTTCGGCTTCGGGCACGCCACGGAAACGCAGGCCGAGCTCAACGTTCTGGTACGCGGTCTTCCACGGCAGCAGCGCGTCCTGCTGGAACAGGTAGCCCACCGACTCCTGAACGCCGCTGACCGCACGGCCGTCGATGCTGACCTGGCCGGACGACGGCTTCAGCAGGCCCGCCACGGAATTGAGGATGGTGCTCTTGCCGCAGCCGGTTGGCCCAACGATGGCAAGGAACTCGCCATCACCTACCTGGATGTCGACATCACGAACGGCGGTGAATTCGCCGAAGGACATGGTCACCTTGTTGAGCGCGACCATGGTCTGTGCAGGCTCCAGCTGCGGTGCACCATTGAGCTGGCGCACGGTGGCATTGAGGGCCATGGGGTTACCTCCGCTTACGGTTGGGCAGCCGGCGCCGCGGCGTTGGCACGCTCGACGAAGGCATTGGTGTAGGTGCGGGACAGATCGATGTCGGCCTTGGCCACGTCCGTATTGAACTCGCGCAGCACCTTCAACGGCGTTTCCAGATCAGCCGGCGTGAAATGACCGTCGCGGGTGAAGATTGCGCGGGCGTTCTCCACTGCGCGGGCATAGGTGGCGCGGTCGCCGGAGACGTAGCTGTCCGGCAGCGCCGCAACGATGTCTTCAGCACTGTTGTCGGCGATGAACTTCAATGCCATCTGCTCGGCGCGGGCGATCTTCTCGGCCGCTTCGGGGCGCTTGTCCAGGAAGCTCTGGTTGGCGTACATCACCGAGGTTGGATAGAGGCCGCCATAGACCTGGCGGGCGCCGTCGTCGCTGCGCGCGTCGAGGAGGATCCTGCCGACCTTGCGTTCGGTGATCAGGGTGGCGGCAGGATCGTAGTTGACCAGCAGGTCGATCTTGCCCTGCTCCAGCGCGGCTACCGCTGCGGCGCCCGAGCCGACGCCGATCAACGAGATGCTGTCAGCCGGAATATCGTGCTGGGCGAGGAAGTGACGGACGAAGAAATCCGACGATGAGCCCGGTGCGGTAATGCCGACCTTCTGGCCCTTGATGGTCTCCGGGCGGGCCGGATCGAAGGTGGCATCCTCGCGGCCGGCCATCACCAGGCCGGAGTTGCGCGAGAGCAGCACGAAGGCCACCACGTCCTTGCCCTTGGCCTGCATCTGGATGGTGTGGTCGTAGAAGCCGACGGCCACGTCGGTGGAATTGGCCACCAGCGCCTGCAATACCTTGGAGCCGCCCTGGGCGAAGTTCTCGGTCTTCACCTGCAGGCCGACGTCCTTGAAGTACCCCTTGGCGTCGGCGATGAAGAACGGCAGGTTGTTGAGGTTGTAGGAGCCGACGCTGATGCGTACCGGTGCATTGTCACCACCGCCGGCGGATGCGCCTTCGGTGCGCCCGCTGTTGCTGCATCCGGCCGCGGCCAGACCAGCCGCGCACAGCGCGGCCATCAAGAACTGCTTGTACATCATCCCTCCCAGGAGTGAAGCATCTACGTTGTAATGGCGGGCATGCGCACCTGCGCCGGCCCGTCCGGGTTCAGATCATGCCGCTGACGTCCATTGGCGGGCTTGGGTGGAACCGGCCACGGCAAGTGCTGGCGTGGTGGCAAACACGCGGCCCTCAAACAGGCGGCGTGCGGTGCGCACGACGCTGGCAACGACCGGCGCATCCTGCGAGCTGCGACTGAGGCCCACCTCCAGGGCCCCGCTCGGATGTTCGAGGGTAATGCTGCCGGGAACGGACAGGCATCCGACCAAAGTGTGGGCCAGCGTGCCCGGCGTAACGGCGGCGGTGGCCAGGCCAACAGCGCCGGTAATGGCCAGCGCGGTGTGGCATTGATGCGGCATGAAATAGCGCACCTGCAGATCGCCCCCATGTTGCGGCGCCGACAGCAGCACCGGCTTCGGAATGACCTTGTTGCCGGCGTCGGCGATGCCCATGCGGGCGCCTGCCTCGATGCGCAGCGCTTCCAGCCGGCGCATGAATACCGCGTCCGCGTTCAGTTCGGCGGGCGGGGCATCGCCGCGCACGCCCAGGTCTTCGGCACGTACCAGCATCATCGGCATCGCGCAGTCCACCAGGCTGACCGGCACGCCATCGATGGTCTCCTGCGCGTGCCCGCTGGGCAGCAGCTTGCCGGTGCGGGCACCTGCCGCATCAAGGAAGGAGAGCCTGACCGGCGAGGCCGAGCCCGGCGCGCCGGCAATGCGCGTATCACCGCGGTAGACCACATTGCCGCCCGGCGTTTCCACCGTGGCGATGATCAGCTTGCCGGTGTTGACGTTGTGGATGCGCACCTCGGTCTGCGGATCCTGCGCCTGCACCAGCCCACGCTCGATGGCATACGGGCCTACGGCCGCCAGCATGTTGCCGCAGTTCGGCGAGGTATCCACCACCTGCTGCTCTACCCGTACCTGGGCGAACAGGTAGTCGACATCGGCGTCCGGACGGCTGGAGCTGTCGATGATCGCCACCTTGCTGGTCAGCGCGTTGCCACCGCCGATGCCGTCGATCTGCAACGGATGGCCCGAGCCCATCACTTCCAGCAGCAGGCGATCGCGTTCAGCGATGTCCATCGGAAGGTCGCTGGCCAGGAAGAACGGGCCCTTGGAGGTACCGCCGCGCATGAGCACGCAGGGAATGCTGAGCAGATCGTTGGACATACGTGTGCTAGATTGATGCGTATAGGGAATGAATGACCCCTCTGTGATTCGATACTGGCATGACCTCAATTGATCTGTGAATTGCTGATTTTCGGATGATTGATACCCAATGAGCATCAATTGCGAAATCCTGGATCTGCGTGCGTTCCTGCTGGTCTCGGAGACCCGCAGCTTCCATCGCGCCGCGGAAATCCTGCACGTCTCCCAGCCAGCACTCAGCCGACGGATCCAGAAGCTGGAGCAGGCCGTGGGTTCGCCACTGCTGGAGCGCACCACGCGCAGCGTCAGTACCACCGCTGTCGGCGAGAACCTGCTGCCGCTGGTACGCCGCATGCTGGAGGAATTCGATGGCTCGCTGTTCTCACTGCGCGGCCGGGAGGACACCCGCGGCGCCACCGTGACCATCGCGTGCCTGCCGACGGCGGCGTTCTACTTCCTGCCCAGCGTGATGGCGCGTTTCCACGAAGCGCACCCGAACGTGCGCTTCCGCATCCTGGATATCCCGGCGACGGAGGGTCTGCAGGCAGTGGAACGTGGCGAAGTCGAGTTCGGCATCAACTTCATGGGCGCCAACGATCCCAATCTCGACTTCGACGTACTGGCTGAGGACCCCTTCGTCCTCGCCTGCCGACGTGATCATCCGCTGGCCCGCAAGCGCAAGGTGGAATGGGCTGATCTGGCCGAGCACCAGCTGATCACCGTGCATCGCACCAGCGGCAACCGCACGCTGCTGGACGGCGCGCTGGCGCGCGAGAACCTCAAGTTGAGCTGGCACTACGAGGTGACGCACCTGTCGACGTCACTGGGCATGGTCGAGGCCGGTATCGGCGTGTCGGTGCTACCGAAGATGGCCACGCCGGACGGGGATCACCCCACCCTGGTGACACGCGCGATCGGCAATCCTGTGGTATCGCGCACGATCGGGATCGTCCGTCGCCGGGGCGCCCTGCTCTCGCCCACGGCGGAGCGCTTTCTGCAGATGCTGATGAGCCAGTGGCGCGGGACCGTCTAAGGCGCTGGACATCTGGCTGGGCTGCTGCGCAGGCTGGGCTTCCGCCATGCACCCTGCCTGATCACCGATGCGTCGGACAGCGACCTGTCCGACGTGCCGTTGCCCGCGGCGGTCAAACAGGATCGGCTGTTCTATCTGGGTGCTTGGCGGCCACCGCTGTTCAAGGACTACCTGGATCCCCGCCTGACCTGCACCGTGCCGGTCACCCGCAAGCACTATGCGCTCAGGGCCAAGCTTGATCTGCAGAGGATCACGATACCCGCTCTCTAGCGACAGCCGCTTTCGCGTGAAGTGGCCATGTTGGTGGAACTGGTTGGCCGGGTAGGCGCCTGCGCGCGAGTACATCATGCGCACCAGGCTGGACAGCGTGGTCACGCTACCCCACCGATGATCGCGCATTGCTGGCACCGCGCGGTTGCTGCAGAGCCACCGCCGGTGGCGGCCCATCGGTGGCATCGACGTCGGGCACGCCCACCTGGTCGATCAGGCGGCGTGCATAGGGTGCGGCGGATTCGAAGTCAGGAGATCAATGCGTTTGGCGCACTTCAATCGCCCCTGGATTCAATGGCACTGCTGCGCGACATCGATGCCGTCTCGATGCTTCATGATGAGCGCCTCCAGCCCCGAGGGCTCTCCAGAAATCGGGCCGGGCTTGCCGGGCTGACCCTCCGGGATCAGTCTCGATATCGTCTGATCCTGAAACTTGGCAATGCCTGGCGCACGTCGGTCTGCGTATCCAAAGATATCGAGGGTGAGCAGGTCATGCCCGTTCTCGACCAGGAGTAATGGAACCTCTCTGCACCGAAGTTCGAACACGCTCGATTGCGGGGGGCCTGCTTCGATGGCAATGCCTTTCGATGCGTTCGCCCGAGCGAAGGCGATCGCATCGTCGCGAAGCATCTTGAATGTTTCTGGTGGAAGTGGGCGGAATGTTCTGAGCTCAGATTCGAGAGAGGTTGGATACGTTATCCAAACGATTCCTGCCGCAACCACCAGGCCCAGGAACGTGAGGGAAGAGATCAGAATCTTCATTTTGGAGCCTTCATTTAACCTGTCTGACCCTTGGACTTTGCGGATTCGCAACCTTCCGCCCCAGCCGGTGAACAGCAGCTTCCGTGCGTTGCCGCGCCTACAGAACGCCCTCGTCACGAAGCCACGAAGATCGACGCAATACCCGCGAGCGATCCCACGGCCACCCACGAGAGCGTGGCGAATGCAACCAGCAACACCTTCCGGTGGACGACCTGCGCTTCGTTCCGGGACTCCGGCCGCCGCGCATAGGGCCTGGAGAAACCCAGCAGTTCGCCAGTGACTGTCAGCGCCCCCATCAGGATCAGCGCGGTTACGCAGAAGCCGAACATGGCGCCGATGAAGGCCAAATACCGGGTATCACCGATAGCCGGCTGCGTCCCGGCCAGCGCCTCCACAAGTTGCCCCGTCCACCGTGCGGGCAGCCAGGCCAGGGCGGCGACAATGCTGAAGTGACTGACCACGTTGATCCAGAACCAGGATGTGGTCTTCATGACGTCAGCGTTTCCGGTGGTGGCCAGTGGCGGGCATCGTGACGCCTGCGCCAGCGCCGCACAACCCTGCCTGGGGCCGCGGGCCAGCGGCCGGCACGCCTCGGACAATCAGCCTGCGGTTTCCAGCCCCTTGCCCGCCGCATCCATCCGCAACGAGGCCAGGTACCGGCAGTATTTGCCCACGAAGATGCCAGTGAACCCGCCCGTCAGCAGCGGGTAGGCGGCACTGAAGCCGGCATGGGCGGACAGCGACGGCGACACCGCAAATGCGACTTCGAAGCCGTACTTCACCAGGAAGGTGGCCAGCAGCAGCGGCAGCAGGCTGAAGTCCGCGCTGCGCCAGAGCTTGCCGGTGCTGCGGTCCAGCGTCAGCTTCAATCGATTCAACAGCAGCCAGGCAAGCGTCGCGCCCGTGGCGATGCCGGCCAGCCATTCGCTCCAGGCGCTCAGCGAAGCGCCGAAGCGATGACTGACCGACCACGCACCCCAGACGGCGAACAAGGCGGGTACGATCGCAAGCTTCTGCAGCGAGGTCTCGGCCGGCTTCATGGCGGCGATGCCACGGGTGATCAGGAAGGCCAGGAGCAGCCACACCCAGATTGGCGTCTGCGAGGCGAGGTGCTGGAGCATGTTCATGAGCGGTCCCCTTGGTGAGTGGTGGCGAGGCGCCCTCGCCTTGGCGCTCACTATTCGCTTCCGCCCGGGTTGCAACCAGTGACAGCTGTCAGCCATCGGGGATGACCCGCTGGCGTGCTGCCCGGCCTCCGGCAGCTGTTGGGTAGATACGCCCGGTACGTCCTGCGCCGGCCCGCTTTCGGCCCGCGCTACCATTACCACGACGCCGCTGCGAGCCACGCGCATGTACCACGACCCTGTCCGACGCCGTCTGTGTGCGGCGCTGCTGGCCACCGGCTGCGGCCTGTCCGCATCATCGGCGCTGGCGAGCCGGGCGACGTTAGCGGGATGCCGTTCGCTGACCGCATTGCTGCAGGCCGAACGGCAGCCTGGCATGGCGGCGGTTCTGGTCGATCACGGGCGCATTGCCGCGCTGTCCACGACCGGGCGGCTCAGTGACAGCCGGACTGCACCGATTGATCGCCATACCGTGTTCGAACTGGGGTCGATCACCAAGCTGTTCACGGCCCTGCTGATATTCCGGCTCCAGCAGCGGCAGCTGCTCGACGTCACCGCGCCCATCGGCCTGTACGTGGAGGGGTTGCCTTCCGCTTGGGCATCCACTTCGCTGCTGCAGCTGCTGAGCCATACCTCAGGCATTCCCAACTATCTGAATGAAGACAACTTCCTGCGGTTGATGCCGACGAATCCAGGCCCCCGTGAACTGCTTGCAGAGGTGGCCGAGCGGCCGCTGGAGTTTGCGCCCGGTGCGCGGCACGCCTACTCCAATACGAACTACATCCTGCTCGGCCTGGCCATCGAGCATGCGACCGGCATGGATTACTGGCGCATCCTCCAGGAGGAGATCCTGTCGCCGCTGGGCATGCGTGATGCGGGGCCGCGTCGTGCAGGGGAGCGGCGCCGGATTGCCCAAGGGCATCTGTTCCAGGATGGCCACTGGCGCGCGCCGCCTCCCACTGCTCCGGGCTCGGCATGGGCCGCCGGCGGCCTGCTCGCGAGCATCGAGGACATGGCGCGCTTTGCTGTGGCGCTGGACCAGCATCGACTGCTGCCCGAGGCGTCCCTGAAACGGATGTGGTGCGACACACTGCTCTCCAATGGCAGCAACGCGGGCTGGGGGGCCGGCTGGGAAGTTTCCGATGGCGGAAAGGTCGTCGGCCATGGCGGCGGAACCGCAGGCTTCACCGGGTATCTCCGGCACCGTCCCGCCGATCGAAGAACACTCGTCGTGCTGATCAATCGCGCCGGAGACATCAACCCGCAGGGTATTGCAGAGCGCCTCGACCTGGGCATGCGTCACTGCAATGGGAGGCTTTCCAGGCCTGCGCCCGCGCTGGAACATGCCGGCGCCCGGACAACGCGATTCCTGCAGTGATGCGGATCATCCGCTCTGGCTGATTGAAATGCGCCGCCGGTACCGCGCCATCCACTCCAGCGACGGCGCAACACCGCCGAACGGGAAGAAATGCGGGCTGACCGGGCCATGGGCGCTGGTCAGCCCCTTCACCAGTCGATCGACGAACACCTCCGGCCCCGCCGTGCCGAGCAGCCGGCCGATCGAGATGCCATACCGGGCCAGCATCGATGCACTGGCGCCTACGCCGCACATCGCGGCGTATCGCAGCAGCCGGGTGATGCTGGCTGGACCCGGCACACCGACCAGCACCGGAACCGCGATGCCACGCGTGCGCAGTGCATCCAGCCAGGTCAGCACGGTATCGGCATCGAAGGCGAACTGGGTGACGACCAAGGGGGCCATGCCACGTGCTTCGATGGCCTGGCATTTACCCTCCAGCGCCTGCCAGCGTTCTTCACTGCGCATTGCCGGATGCCCTTCCGGGTGCCCGCCGATAGCAACGACCTTGATGCCGCATTGCTCCAGAACACCGGTCTGGATGATCGAAGCACTGTCGGCAAACGGTCCGGCAGGTGTGGCCAGGTCACCCGCGACCAGCAGGCAACGCGCGACCCCGGCTTCGCCGGCAGCACGCTCCAGGAAGCGCTCAAGCGCTGCGTTCGAGCCGATGCGGCGGGCAGAGAGATGCGGCATCGGTTCGAATCCGAGCGCGCGCACCGTGTGCGCGGCGGCCAGGCGGGTGTCGTCATCCTCGCTGGCCAGGTAGGGAATGGAGATGACCGTACCGCGCGGGATCCGATCCGCCTCGGCGCACAGCGCGGGCATGGCCTTCGCGCTGACTTCCAGTGAAAAGGCGTTGAGGAAGGCGTCCGCCCGCAGTGACATGCCTGCCGACATCAACGCGCTCCGCCCACATTGCCGGCAAGCGGCGAGCTGTTACGGGCCAGCTCGATGAAGGCCTGCAGGTAGTCGATACCGGTATCGGCCTCGCGCGCGCCCAGGTAGATCTGCTTGGGGATGCCCTTGGCGCCCAGCCGTACGGGCACCACGTCCATGCGCGTGGCGTACTCCTCCACCAGCCAGCGCGGCATGGCAGCCACGCCGCGGCCGCTGGCCACCATCTGCATCATGATGTCGGTGGTTTCAATGGCCTTGTGGCGCCGCGGGGTGATGCCGGCCGGCAGCAGGAACTGGTTGTAGATGTCCAGGCGCTCGAACGGCACCGGGTAGCTGATCAGCACTTCCTGGCTGAGCTGGCGCGGCTTTACGTGGTCCACCTTGGCCAGGGCGTGGTTGCTGGCCACCACCAGCACCTGCTCGTAGTCGAACACAGGGATGAACTTCAGGCCCGGCTTCAGCAGTGGATCGGGCGTGACCAGCAGGTCGATCTCGTAGCCGAACAGCGCGCCGATGCCGCCGAACTGGAACTTCTGCTTGACGTCCACATCCACGTCCGGCCACGCGGCCAGGTACGGCGAGACGATCTTCAGCAGCCACTGGTAACAGGGGTGGCATTCCATGCCGATGCGCAGCGCGCCGCGCTCGCCCTGGGCAAACTGGCGCAGGCGCTCCTCGGCCAGGTCCAGCTGCGGCAGCACCCGGTTGGCGACTGCCAGCAGATATTGCCCGGCCTGGGTCAGCCGCAGGCTGCGGCCTTCGCGCAGCCAGACATCGGTACCCAGCTGCTGCTCCAGCTTCTTCATGCTGTGGCTGAGCGCCGACTGGGTCAGGTTGAGCACGCCGGCAGCAGCGGTGAGCGAGCCCTGCTGCTCGACCTGCTGCACGATGCTGAGGTGGATCCGCTCCAACATTAAGATGAATCTCACTCATGGATAGGTGAAGTAATACCATTTTACGTCATGGAAAGGCATGGCTAGGATCGGGTCATGCCTTCATCCCAACGCCCCCTCCGTATCGTCGCCGTTTCCGGTGGACTGCAGCGCCCCTCCCGGGCCGCCACCCTCGCCGAGCACCTGCTGGGCCTGATCGGCGAGAACATGCGCAGCGAACAGCAGCTGATCGAACTCGGCGAACTGGCGCCGCAGCTGGCCGGTGCGCTGTGGCGTTCGCAGCTCCCGGAGGTTGTCGAGCGCCAGCTGGTGGCCGTCGAACGGGCCGATGTCCTCGTGGTGAGCACGCCGGTCTATCGCGGCTCCTACACAGGGCTGTTCAAGCACTTCTTCGACTTCATCGACCAGGACGCGCTGGTCGATACCCCCATCCTGCTGGCCGCGACCGGCGGCAGTGACCGCCATGCACTGGTGATCGATCACCAGCTGCGGCCGCTGTTCAGCTTCTTCCAGGCCCGCACCCTGCCCCTGGGCGTGTATGCCACCGACCGCGATTTCACCGAGGGGCACGTGCACAACGAAGCGCTGATCCAGCGCGCACGACTGGCGGTGCAGCGCGCAATGCCGCTGCTTGCGCTGTCCCATCGCCGCGCGCCAGTCGCCGCCGCCGAGGCCATCGAAGCCCTTTGAAGCCAGATGCCGCCGACCTGCATCTGGATGTCACCCCGCAAACGGAACGCCGCCCATGACGAACGACGCCTTCACCTTCAGCATCACGCGCATCCCCTTCAACGAGGATTACCAGCCGGCCGAAGGCACGCGCATCACCACCAACTTCGCCAACCTGGCGCGCGGCGCATCCCGGCAGGAGAACCTGCGCAACACGATCAGCATGATCAACAACCGCTTCAATGATCTGGCGCATTGGGACAACCCAAGCGCCGATCGTTATGCCGTCGAGCTGGACATCATCTCGGTGGAGATGCACATCGACGGCGCCGACGGCAACGATCCGTTTCCGTTGATCGAGGTGCTGCAACCGACCATCGTCGACACGCGGACCGGCGCGCGTACCGAAGGCATCGTCGGCAACAATTTCTCGTCCTACGTGCGTGATTACGATTTCAGCGTGGTGCTGCCGGCCAGCAACGAGGGCAAGGCCACCTTCGGTCTTCCGGAAGGCTTTGGCGACCTGCACGGCAAGCTGTTCAAGCACTTCCTGGGATCGGACGCCTACCGCGCCAGCTTCCGCAAGGGGCCGGTGATCTGCATCAGCGTCTCCAGCAGCAGGACCTACCACCGCACCGAGAATCATCACCCCATCCTGGGCGTGGAGTACCGGCAGGGCGAGTTCTCCGCCACCGACCACTACTTCGACAAGATGGGCCTGCAGGTACGTTACTTCATGCCGCCGGGCAGCGTCGCGCCGCTGGCGTTCTACTTCCAGGGCGACCTGCTGGGCGACTACTCGAACCTGGAGCTGATCGGCACCATCAGCACGATGGAAGCGTTCCAGAAGATCTACCGCCCGGAGATCTACAACGCCAATTCCGTAGCCGGCAAGGTCTACCAGCCCAGCCTGAAGCACCAGGATTACTCGTCCACCCGCATCGTCTACGACCGCGAAGAGCGCAGCCAGCTGGCGGTCAAGCAGGGCCGGTTCACCGAAGAACACTTCATCAAGCCGTACCGCGCCGTGCTTGAGCAGTGGGCTGCGCGCTGATCCATCGATTTCCCCTTCGCATACCAGGACAACCCGACACCGATGAAGAAACTGCTCCCCACCTCCACCGCCGGCAGCCTGCCCAAGCCGTCCTGGCTGGCAGAACCCGAAAAGCTCTGGTCGCCCTGGAAGCTGCAGGACGAAGGCCTGGCTGAAGGCAAGCAGGATGCGCTGCGCCTGTCGCTGCAGGAACAGCAACACGCGGGCATCGACATCGTCAGCGACGGTGAGCAGACCCGGCAGCACTTCGTCACTACCTTCATCGAGCATCTCAGCGGCGTTGACTTCGAAAAGCGCGAAACCGTGCGCATCCGTAACCGCTACGATGCCAGCGTGCCCACCGTGGTCGGCGCCGTGAGCCGTCCGAAGCCGGTGTTCGTGGAGGATGCGAAGTTCCTGCGCCGCCAGACTGCGCAGCCGATCAAGTGGGCGCTGCCCGGCCCGATGACGATGATCGACACGCTGTACGACGCCCACTACAGGAGCCGGGAGAAGCTGGCCTGGGAGTTCGCGAAGATCCTCAACGAGGAAGCGAAGGAGCTGGAAGCGGCCGGCGTGGACATCATCCAGTTCGATGAGCCGGCCTTCAATGTGTTCTTCGACGAAGTGAACGACTGGGGCGTGGCCGCCCTGGAGCGCGCGATCGAAGGGCTGACGTGCGAGACAGCCGTGCACATCTGCTACGGTTACGGGATCAAGGCCAACACCGACTGGAAGCAGACGCTGGGATCGGAATGGCGCCAGTACGAGGAATCGTTCCCGAAACTGCAGGCCTCCAGCCTCGACATCATCTCGCTGGAATGCCACAACTCCCACGTGCCGATCGACCTGATCGAGCTGGTGCGCGGCAAGAAAGTGATGGTGGGTGCCATCGACGTGGCCTCCAGCACGGTGGAGACCGCCGATGAAGTAGCCAGCACCCTGCGCAAGGCGCTGCAGTTCGTGGACGCCGACAAGCTCTACCCGAGCACCAACTGCGGCATGGCGCCGCTGGCGCGCGATGTGGCCAGGGGCAAGCTGCGCGCGCTCAGCGCGGGGGCGAGGATTGTGCGCGAGGAACTCTCGGCATAAGCCTGGCCGGGGAGGCATTGCCGTTGGAATTCCGGCTTGACCGAGCCTGCCCGGGTATCGACCAGGCTCCACCTCGCCCCTGCAGCTCCGGCCGGGTCTTCATCGCGGGCTGTCGCGGCGCCAGTGCCTGTTTGATCCGTACCACCTCACCCGCCCCGGCCTCGGCCAGGCGGCGGGCCTGCTGCCGTTGTTCCCGCGAAAGTGCGGGCGACGGCGCAGCGCTTGTTTCCGGCACCACGTCCACCAGTCGTGCCACCGCCTCGCGCAGCCGCAGCTGTGGGCAGAGCCGCGCGGCACACCAGCGCTCGGCGTAGCGCCTGGCCTGTCGCACATTCGTGGCGGCCACCACCTTGGTCTGGGACATCTTGCGTGCGTCCAGGTACACCCGGAACCCGAGCACGGCATGCGGCACGATGTTGGCCACGGAACGCCCGTTCCACCACAGGTCCCAACGCTCGCCGCTCTGCACCCAGCCGGAGGGCCGGGTGACCGTCATGAACTCTGGAAGATCGAAGGGAGAACTCATGCCGGGAAGGATACGAGCGCCCGTCGCACCGGCTGAGATCCGCGCCGTGTGCTTGTTCTTGACCATGAATCGTTAAGGCGCGCTTCCTTCCGCTACGCCTGCTCCGCGCCGTCGCGCCAGGGGAACAAGAACTGAAGTTTCGCGTCACGCATCGATGATGCTTTCGATCCAATCGATGTAGCGGGACACGCGCACGTTGTAGACCACCTGCCCGTAGAAACCCGCCTCCAGCGCATGCTCGGGAACGGCGGTGATCCAGGAACCGAGGCCCACCAGCTGCCAGGCCCCATCTTTCCTGATCACCAGCGGGCCACCGCTATCGCCGTTGCCGAGTACGCCTTCAAGGGGAAGGCCCTGCGGAGGCGGATCGAAACGGTACCAGAGATAACGCGCGTTGCCGCCGGTGATCGCGTTGCAGGCCCGACGCAGGGTCGTACGATGTGACCCGCCGGGTACCAGTCCAGTCGCACCGTTGCCGGTGGCGCCCTTCCCTATCAGGGCGGCGACCTGCGTGACCTCGTCGGCGCCACGGTAGAGTGCGACCGGCGGAACATCGCTCACCGGTGCGGCAAGTTTGATCAATGCAATGTCATCGGACGCCGCCAGAAACGCGTGGATTTTCGACGCACTCCCCGTTGCCATGGCTTCCTCGCCCAGCGCCTCGGGCATCCTGCGGTAGCCGGGATGCAGGAAGACACGCTCGACGCCGTAGCTCTTCCCATCGAGGGTGATGGTGGCGCCCATCCCCTCCATCGGTGCGGCATGCGCTGCGGTCAGCACCCAGCGCGGTGCGATCAGGACGCCGTGCCCCTCGCCTGGCATGTCCGCCAGTGCCGGGAACACCGATGCGTCGATCTGGTACCTGGCATCGTCAACATCATCGCGGATGACCACGGCACCGGCAGCGAACGGGAGCGTGGCCAATGCCAGGAGAATCCAGCGGTTCATGATGACCTTCATCCTCGTCTTCGATCAGACCAGCCTAGCCGAACAGATCCAGCATGGGGATGTCGTACGACCAGACCCTGGCACGGGTCGATGAAGCGGCAGAATCGGGCCATGAAACCCACGATGCTGCACGAGCCGCCCTGCGCATCAACACAGGAGCGGCCCGGGAGCGGTCAGGATCGGATCGGACCGACGTCGCTGATGCCGCTGCGATCGCAGAGCTCAAGGACCTTGCCTGGCTCCTTCACTTCGCCGCATGACACCCAGTTCGGACGCAGCCCCAGCACATGCTCGACGCGATCATGGAACAGCTTCAGATCGGCCGTGCCCTGGCGTCCGTCCAGCGGAAGATCGTGACGGAAGCTGCTGTGAATGGCCGGGACAGCAGGGTTGGCCCAGTACGAAGCCTGATCGTCGGCACGCGTCTGCAGCGCAAACCGGGCCCGCGTACCACCGGCCTCTTCAGAAAGCGCAACGGTGTACCAGCTGACCGCCGTCATGTTGACGTTGTAGAACGTCGTCATGGTGCCCTGGTAGCCCATGCGGCGTTCGACATACCCATAGGTGCGCTTCGCCGCGATACCGGGCGCGCCAGCATCGAATTCCATCTTTCCGGGCGCCAGCAGGTTCAAGACCTCGATTGAAGCAGCCCTGACCTGGTCGATCGATTTCCCGGGATAGAAGCGGGATGCCGCCACCGCCTGCTCGGGCGTTTCCTTCTTCGGAAGCATCCCGCACCCACTGATGGACAACGCCAGCGCCAGAACAACAATAACTCTCACAGAACTACATCCTTATATGTGGGCGAGAAGTGCCCAATCGAGCGGGCGCCATGCCCACCCCTGCGCATTAGCGACCATCGGCAGTACTTCTTGAGCCCTGCGACCGCCCTGCGAGGCGGTTCGTGGGGCGGTGGCGTGCATGGTTCTGCGCAACTGACCTGCGCCTGCATCCGGCCCCTTGGGATCGGTGAACGGCAGGTCCGACTGGCTGCCGCTCCATGCATGCCCCCTCCCCTGCACCACATAGTGCTGCACCAGCGTCCTGCCGCCGTAGGCATAGGTATCGACCGTGTAGGCGCGCCCATCCGGCACCTGTCCGTGGCAGGAAGAAGCTGCGTGGACTGCATGACCCGGAGGCAGGCGCCGGGAGTCGTTGACGCCCGGGCGGCCACGGGCTTGGCCCCAATGCGGGGAAATCAACGCCCCCTGCCCTCCTGCTCCGTCGGTTCCACCGCATACATCATCGCTACCGCCGATTCTCCCTCGCCTCCCGCTCCTACAGTGGATCCACCGCGCCCGCCCCGCGCTTGATGGAGGACTGAATCATGCCCCAGGTCTATGCTGCGCTCTGGAACGGAACCCATTACCTGATCACCCGCAAGCGGGTCATCAACAACTGGTGGGCGTCCAATTCGGTGATGGTGCTGACTGCAGAAGCACTGGACGCTGCCCTGACAGTCGCCGCATCTCCCGCATTGCCGCGGGACGAGGACTGGCAGCCTGCGCTTGCGTTGCTCCAGAGTGCCCAGGTCGCTGCCACATCCGCCGGCTATGCAGAGACGACCCAAGGCCAGAGCATCCTGATGAATCTCAGCAATGCCGTCCAGGCGATGCAGGCGTCACCGCCGAATCCGGACCAGGTTGGATCTGCTGTCACCCACCTCACCCGCAGATTGTTCCGTCAATCCACGCTGCCAGAGCGCATCAGGAACCTGGCAAACACGTTGCCGGTGTTCTCGCCGGATTCATGGGGGCCCGCGCTGCTGACGGCACAGAACCTGGCCCGGGACACCCGCGCATGGGCGGCGCAGGTTCCCATGGTTGTCGTCAACCAGGCTGGGCAATGGACGCTCCCTGGCGGCCGCAGGCATGACAACGAGACCGAGGAAGATGCTGCCCGCCGGGAGTTCATGGAGGAAACCGGCATCTCCCTCGACACCGTCAACTTCCCGCGGGATCTGCTCAAGCCTAATCGACGCTATGCATTGGTCCGCTTCAGGACGGTCGCCCGGGATCTGCAGAACATCGCCGATGCAGTCTGCGCCAACGTGCGGGCAAGGCCCAGTGTGATGCGCCCGACCGCCAGTGAGGTGACCGATTGGGAAATCGATCATGCACAGCTGGTGGCGGCCGCCGATCTTGGCAACTACCTGGGCGCACGCGCGGCGGTCACGCCACCCAGCACGCAGGATTTCGCCACCATGCTGCAGCAGATGTCCAGGCCCTACAGCCAGTCGATTGACTGGTACGCCGCGATGGCCGCATCGCTGTCTTCCAGCTGAGAGGGCCCTTCGCCCCCCCTGCCCGCCCCTGCACCCCAGCGAGGCCCACCATGAAAGAGAGCACGCCCGAACGCGAGGCCCGGCGCCACATCAGCAAGCAGCTCACCGCGCAGATCAACAACGCGCAGGTGTATCCCGACGTCCGCTCGGTCGTGGTGAAGGCCCTGGCCGACATCAAGGACCAGCTGCGCAGCCTGTCCAGCAAGGTACGGCGGGATTACAGCCTGAAACCCGGTGAGCCGTTGATGTTCTTCTACGTCAAGGGCGGCAATGCGCTGGACGCACTGCTTGAACGCCCGGCAGACCCGCCGCCGACGCTGTTCGATTTCGGCAGGTCCGACTGGGACACGCAGGTGGTGATCAACCCCTGGATCCCGATCCCGGCACAGGACGCCCTGCACGGCGGTGTTGAAGACATCGTGATCGACGTGATGCAGGGTGCCGGCCTCAACATCGCGCTGGAGATCAGCGTCTTCCCACCCAACCAGAATCCGCTGGCCGGCCAGGTGGTGGATCTTGCATCGGTGGACATCCATGTGCCGCCCGGCCAGCAGTGCCTGGTGACATGTGACAACCCGCAGACGTTCCGGAAGGTGTACGAACGTGACCGCGCGGGCCTGCATCTGTTCACCAGCGAGCCATTGAAGGGCATCGGCACGTCCGCGCCGGTAACAAGCCCGTCCGTGCTGCCCCCTCCGCAGCCACCGTTGCCGCAGCCCGTGCAGCCGCCGCCTGTCCCTCCGCCGCCACCCGGCATCATCCTCAACGACGGCATCAAACCGTTCGTGCTGTATCGCATGGGCTATACCTGGCACGCGCGATGGGTGAAGGATCCGAAGGCGCCTGCCGGCGATGACCCGGTGACGCCGCGGCCGATCCTGATGGAACTGATCGATGTCACCACGCCGCGCCGCGATACCGTGGAGGCCGTGACAGTGTGGTCGGACATCCTCCGCAACCACCTGGTGATTGCCGAGGATGCCGGTTCTGAAGAGCGCTGGCGGCTGCCCCTGCCCAGCATGGAGTACCACCTGTGGGAAGGCCTGACCATGCTGTGCGAGATCGCTGCCTATCCCGGCTGGCCAGGCGCGGACAAGCTGCAGAAACGTCGCCGCAACGTGCAGCGCATCCACGACTGGTACCGCGACCAGCAGGGCGACCTGGCGACGTTCGGCCGGGTGATCGATGGCATCGCGGCGGCGCCGGTGTTCGCCGATGACACGGACTGCATGCAGCAGGTCGATGCCTGCATGCGTATGGTCAAGGCGCGCATGCAGGCGTCAGCCTCGGGATTCGATCACGGCGCGCTGTCGGCCACCCACGCGCAGCGTCTGGCGCACGGGCGGCAATGGGGCGTGCAACGGGTCGCAGCGCTGCTGCAACGCCTGGGTGCACCTGCCGCTTCGTGCGGCTACAGCGACGATCTCGCCTTGATCGGGACACTGGCACAGAACCCGTACCTGGATGTCACCCAGGTGCCGATCTCCGGCGTCGACTGCGCGATGATCATCCGCACCGACCCTGCAACGCTGCGCAAGGCGACGGCGGCCAACTGCTTCCTTGCGCTTGCCCAGGATCTCGGCGCGCACATGACCATCGAGGATTCCCTGCACTCGACCGTACGCGCCACAGGTGTCAGCTACGAGCGGACGCTGGTGATCTTCGATGCGCCGCATTCGCCGTCGGCGCGCGTGGCCAAGGCAATCCTGACGTTGACCACTGCAGGCCCGATCGATTGCCCATTCCACGACAGCCCCCATGGTTCCGGACAGGCCATCGCACCGTTGCTGGACATGGACAACCAGCGCAAGGTGGCGGCCTCGATCATCCAGGGTTTCGTGCAACGGGCGAACCTGTCCAGGCAGCACGAGATGATCCGAGTGTTGCTGCCGTAGGGGGAGTGAGCCGCGCCCCCCCTGCCCTGCACCTGGATCGCATCAATCGCGCAAACTCCGCCGCAGCACAGGTGCGGAGCAACTGATCCACCGGGAAACGCCTTCGCCCGGCATGGCGTCGAGCGAAGGCCGTGTGGCTTTGAATCAATGCAGCGGCACCTTCAGCACCGAAGGCGCGTTGGCCGGCGAGCTGAAGGTCACCGCCCCCCCCAGCTGGCTGATGCCCGCATAGCGCAGGTCCACGGTATCGACCACCAGGGTCAGCCGGCTGCCGGTCGGGAGGTTCCAGCTGCTGGCTTCCAGGCGAAGATCGATGGTTCTCGGCTGGCCGGGCGTGGCACCGCGCAGGGTGTACGGCTTGTGGCTGATCAGCTGGCCGTTGCCCAGCATATCCTCGGCATACAGGTAGGCATACAGCGTGGTGTTGGCGCGAGTGGGCGTCACCGTCAACCGCACTTCCGGTGCGCCATCCAGGCGGCGTGCACTCCAGTAGATCGGGCCCTGCCAGACGCCTGCTGCGTTGCGGCCAACGAATGGTACATAGGCACCGGGCGGCAGGTTGAACATCTGCAGCGCGCCGGACGCCATCACCACGCCGGAGTTGGCGGCAGTCAGCAGGCCGCTGCCGATCCGGTAGTTCCAACCGGTGCCGCCACCGCTCTCGGCCAGCCCTCCGGTGGGCAGCAGAAGCCCGGTCGGCGCGGTCAGCCCGTAGCTTACGGCGCCGGTAGAGGTGGCCTGCCAGTCCGGATAACGGCTCCAGCTGCCCTTCTGCGACTTCAACTGCACCGCCGGCTGGCGATCGATGCCATTGGCGACGCCCTTGAGGTAGTGGTCGAACCAGTCGCCCACCGTGGCATAGACCTCATTGGGAATGCCGAGCGCACCGAAGGCTTCGTTGAGGGCGTGGTCGCCATGGCGCAGCTGCAACTGCTTGGGTCCCTTCAGGCGGGTGAAGAAGTCGACCAGCTGGCCCGGCGGAAACAGGCTGTCGTTGAAGGCGTTGGCGAGGAATACCGCGGGTTGGTTGGCATTGATCTCATCAAGGCTGCTGGCCGGGCTGCGCTGTGCCGCCACCGGCAGCAGCGAGTCCACCGCCCCCTGGTAGTTGCCGACCAGCACATTGCCGTTGATGGTGGCCAGCTCCGCCCCGGGGCGGCCAGTGGCCAGGCCGGCTGCCACCAGCAGGGCAATACCTTGCGCGCTGGGCGTGTCATGGCTGTAGAGCGACGCCTGCAGGTCGGCCCAGCCGCTCAACGCGGCAACGGCCTTGATGCGCGGGTCGCGTGCTGCCGCCAGCAGGCTGGTGCCGGCCCCATAGGAGATGCCCGATACACCGATTCGTGAGGGGTCGGCACGGGTGTTGTCCAGCGCCCAGTCAATCAGTGCACTGACGTCCTCGACCGTGGCGGGCCCGGCGATGTCGATGCTGCCGCCGGACTCCCAGAAGCCGCGCGAGCTGTAGCTGATGACCACATAGCCGCGCTGCGCCAGCGACTGTGCCACGCCCACGTACTCCACGCTGGGCACTGCCCAGCTGCTGGGCATCACCAGCAGCGGATAGCGGCCACTGCCGGTATCCTGGGGTTCGATGACGAAGGCCCCGAGGGGCGTGCCATCCCAGCTGGGGATGGTGCGATGGGTGGTCTTGACCGTGGCCGCCAGGGCCGTGGGCGCCAGCCCGGTCAGCAGGATCAACAGCAGCAAAAGCTTGCGCATCGTCGTCTCTCCCCGTCGGTGGTGGTGCAACGGGTCGGACCGTACCAGTGCGAATGGTGGCTGGCACCTTGCGACGCAACATGCCGCAAAGCGCGCCTTGCTATGCTTCGAGGCACTGCGGGCCCTCCGCAGTCTCCCATCAAAGCAAGGACGCCCCCGATGCACAGGATGCTCGTCGCAGGCACGCTCTCCAGCGTTGCCTGCCTGTTCGCCCCTTCAGTGTTGGCAGAAGATGCCCCCGAACCCGCCAACGACTGCGCGGACATTGCGCGGCTGATGGCCAACGACGACTTTGCGGCACTCGACGCGATGGCCGCGCGTTTCCGCAAGGGCGAGCTCAACGCCGCCGGCCAATCCCGGCTCGGCCGTTTCTACATCTGCATGTCGCGTGCAATCGGCACGTCGCGGCAGGAGGTTCAAGCCTGGAACGACTGGTCTGCGTGGGCGGCGCGCTGGGTTCAGCACGCGCCGAAGTCTGCGGCGGCCCACCTGATCACCGCACGGATTCCACTCAACCTGGCCTGGAGCTACCGCGGCAACGGATACGCCAACACCGTCAACGACGAAGACTGGGCACAGTTCCATGAGTACAACGCGGTTTCGCGGGCCTACCTGCAATCGCATGAGGATGTTGCCGGCGGCGACCCGTTCTGGCACGAGATGAACGTGCTGATCGCGCTGCGCGAAAGCGCGGATGACGACGAAATGCTGGCGCTCGTTGATCGAGCAGCGAAGGCCTTCCCCGACTACGAACCACTGCACCTCATTGCCATGGAGTACTTCACGCCGGCCTGGGGCGGCAGCGCGCAGAAGATGGAAGCCTTCGCGCGGCACTCGATGGCCAGCGCACCAAAGAAGAAGCGGGCCATGCGCTACGCACGGCTGTACTGGTCGGCCACCGAGTATTCGCCCGATCACTTCCGCGCGGCGAAGCCCGATTGGCCGCTGATGCGCCAGGGACTGGACGAAATCGCTCAGCAGTACCCGACCATCGACAACCTGGAATCGATCGTCCGCTATGCCTGCCTGGCACGCGACAGCGACGCACTGGTCCGCTGGAATCGTTTGTGGTTGAGCCGCAGCGGTTTCGACGAGGCGGCCATTGCGAGCTCGACCGAGCAAAGCAAGGCCGCATGCCTGGCGCCGGACGAAGAACAGGAAGCATTCCTGTAGCGCCCGCCGCCGCAGGCCCTGGCGCGCAGCTGGCAGGCCTGCCAGGCGCCTAGCACGCGCGCGTGTCATCCACGCGCCGCGTGATCTGACATATCACCAGTGCTTGCGCATGATCACAGCTTCGCCCTTTCGTCATTGACCACAAGGCGCCAGCTTGTGACGCTTATGACACCGCAGGGCTGATGGCCCAACAACGCGGCCAGGCTCCACCGCAATCCGCAGCATCCGTCTCCGCAACATCTCCGCATGTCCTCGCCCCGGCCAGGTCGTGACGGGCGGCTGCGCCCTGAATCTTCTGCTGGAGAATCGAAATGCGCCTTGCAGGCTTTGTCTTTGCCATCGTACTCAGTGCTTTTGCCGGTGCTGCACAGGCCCAGGTGGTCACCCTCAACAAGGGCGGCTTCGTGCTGACCTACGACTGCAGCATCCACAGCGCCACCCGCTACGAGTACACGCTTACCGCCGATACCGGTTCGGCCGCACGGCCGTCCAGCTTCTACAAGGACCCGGACCTGCCGGCCGGCTGCCTGGCCCAGACCAGCACCGCGTCCTACGCCAGCATCAGATCCGGCTATGACCGTGGCCATCTGGTCACGTCCAACCACATGGACTACGACGCGACCTACATCCGTCGCGCCAACTACATGACCAACATCGTGCCGCAGGTGTCCAGCTTCAACCAGGGCATCTGGGTGAAGGCCGAAAACGTGGCCGAGTGCTACCGCGACATCGCACCGGTGGACGTCTACGGTGGTGTGGTCTACGGCGACGCCGCCAACGATTACTTCCTCGCCAGCCATGGCATCCCGACCCCGGAGTTCTTCTGGAAGACGATCATCACCCGTGACCCGAACACCGGAACCGCCAAGGCGATCAGCTGGATCATTCCCAACGAGGCCAACCTCGGCAGCCTGGACAACTACCTGGTGACGATTGCCGATCTGGAGGAGCTGCTGGGCGCCAGCTATGTGGCGATCAACGCACCGGCCTCGCTGAAAAGCATGCTGCCGGCCACCACCTGGCCACAGCCTGCAGGGTGTGACCTGGGCTGATCGGCAGGCGGAGGAATCACGATGCCTGCACGCGCAGCCATCGTGACGCCAGCACTCTGGCAAACAGGAACTGCACTGCGGCGCCGACGACGGTGGCAACGACAAGCCCGCGCCCTGTCGTTGGCGCCCCGCCGGACAGCATTCGCATCAGGTAGGCCATGCTGGCCAGGATGATCAGCAGCGTCGTGGCAAGCAGGATCAGCGACGCCACCATCCTGCGCGCCGTCGATGCGGGTTCTGGCGACGGCGCGCTGGCCCACAGGCCGGCAAACGTGGCCAGTGCGCAAGACCCCAGCAGGACCAGGCTGGCAATCTGCAACTGCGCGGCGCCGTCGGCGACGGGCATGATGAACTCGCCTGGCGAGAATCCCGCAGGCAGCAGCAACACCAGGACGGGGAGCAGGCAGCTGCCGGCCAGCGTCACCGCGCCGGCGATGCCGGCACTGATGAGGCGATGGTGCCGGGCCTGGGATCGCACTCGGTTCAAGGGGTATTCCCGTGCAGGCGCTGGGTGGGGTGGCCCGGCAGTCTAGCGTTCCTGTGGCCAACGTGCCCTGCCCGTCCCGCTATGGGAAAATGGCGGGCGCTTCGCCCTTTTGGCTGTTCCCGGAGTAGTAGATGTCCCGTTTCCCCTTCGATGCCGTGCTGTTCGACTGCGACGGCGTACTGGTCGATTCCGAGCCGCTGGTGGCCCGCGTGCTCTCGGAAATGCTGACCGCACGCGGCTGGCCGCTGACCCCGGCGCAGGCCGGCGAGGTCTTCCTGGGCCAATCCGTGGCCCATCTGGCCGGGCTGATCGCAGAGCGCACCGGCAAGCCGTTCACCGAGGAATGGCTGGAGGAGTTCCGCCAGCAGCGCAACCGGGCGCTGGAACGGGATCTGGAGCCGATCCGGGGGGCGCCCGAGGCCGTGCGTGCGATCGCCGCAGCGACCGGTGGCCGCATTGCCTGCGCGTCCGGTGCCGACCTGATCAAGGTGAAACTGCAGCTGGGCAAGGTCGGCATCCTCGATGCCTTCGGTGACCACGTCTACAGCGGCCAGGACATGCCGAACACCAAGCCGCACCCGGACGTCTACCTGGCGGCCGCTGCCGCGCTGGGTGTGGATCCGAAGCGCTGCGCGGTCATTGAAGACACCGTGACCGGAGCGACCGCCGGCGTCGCGGCGGGTGCCACCGTGTTTGGCTTCAGCGAGGGCGGCCCGCACCACAGCACGCCGGAGGCCCTGCGCGCTGCGGGTGCGAAGGTGATCTTCCAGCGCATGGACCAGCTGCCGGCATTGCTGGCGGCCTACGCCGCCGACGCTGCCGCCTGAGGCGGCCTCAGCCTGCAGCGCCCAGTGCGGCGCTGCGGCGTTTCCCGGTGTAATGCAGCACGAACAGGTACAGGCCAGTGAACAGCTGCAGGAACAATGGCGGCAGCGGCGAATAGGTGATCCACGCTGCCGGCTCGCCCTGCCCCAGCCCGCGAGCGGCGAAATTGGCGATCACCGCCAGGGTGAAGAGGATCGAGGTCCAGCGATGCACGGGCCGTGCCCAGCCACCCCGGCTCATTGACGGCGCCTCGCTTCGGAGCGGGCTTCGATCATCTTCCAGCCATTGCCGGACGGGTCACGGAATCCGGCATCGACGGCGCCGTAGCGTTCGACCGGCTCCTGGGTGAACTCGACGCCCCGTGCCAGCCATTGCGTATAGCGCGCCCGACAGTCATCGACGGCCAGCACCAGCGGCGGCATTGCGCCTTTCGCCACCAGCTGCTGCAGTGCCTGCGCGGTGGCCGCATCGTGGGTGGGCGGGCCCGGAACGAACAGCCCCAGCTGGAATCCGTCCTGGCCGGGGCTGCGTACCGTCAGCCAACGGTAGCTGCCATTGCGCACATCGGTGTGCACTTCGAAACCGAGCATGCCGACGTAGAACGCGAGCGCCTCATCCTGGTCGCGCACATACAGGCCGACCGTGTTCACAGTGTTTGTCATGGGACCTCCCTCAGGTGGGGTCCACGTTAGCAACCGCCTGGCGACGGCGCTTCTCCAAAACTGCCATGTTCAGGTCCGGTCGCTGCGCGGCACGTGCGTGGCACTCCGGCACGCAGGCCGGCGTCGCCTGGCTGGCCCGCTCACGCTCGCGCACGTTGCCCGGGCTGTCGCCGGTGATGTCACGGAAGACGCGGCCGAAGGTGCCCAGGCTGCTCCAGCCGGTCTGCGCGGCGATCTCGGTGACCGGCAGGTCGGTGTCACGCAACATCGCCACGGCCCGTTCAATGCGGCGGCTGAGCAGGTAGCGGTGCGGCGGCAGCCCGAATGCCTGCTTGAACGAACGCGCGAAATGCGCCGCGGATACGGCACTCACTTCGGCCAGGCGGGCCACCGGCCAGTCCTCGTGGCTGGCATGGTCCATCCGGTCCTTGGCACGCAGCAGGCGTCGCAGCAGTTCAGGGCTCTGGTTCATGCCGCCACCGTGCGCGCCAGATGATGTCGCGCCGCATGCCTGGCCTGCGCGGCCTGCTCGCCCAACCAGTCACCGAATGCAATGACCTTCGCGCTCCGGCTGCGCGCCGTCGGTGCCACGAACCAGAAACCACGCCCGTCGCTGGCCACACCGGGATGTGCCTGCACCAGGCGCCCGCTGTCCAGTTCGGCCTGGAACAGGATTGGCGAAGCAATGGCGATGCCCTGCCCGGCAATGGCCGCGCCGACGTCCAGATGCTCTACCGCAAAGGGGCTGACCAGGCTCTCCTCGGCCGGCGGCGGAACCGCGCCATGTGCGGAAAACCACAGTGCCCACCAGTCGGGCCTGCCGAGCAGCGGAACCTCCAAGGCCCGGCGCCCGAGCCCGTCTGCCGCCGGCAGCAGCGCTGGCGCGCACAACGGGGTGAAAATGCTGGGGAACAGGGGCGTGGCCTGCAGCCCGGGCCACCCGCCATGCCCATTGCGGATGGCGGCATCGAAACGCCCGGCGGCCAGGTCCTGGGGCTCTGCCGACAGGTCCAGTTCCAGCACGATGTTCCTATGGCGGGCACGGAAGCTGCCCAGCCGCGGCGTCAACCAGCTGGTACCCAGCGTGGGCAATACGGACAGGCGCAATCGCGCCGCATCCATGTCAGCGGCACGCATGAAACTGGCACGAAGCGCGTCGAAGGCCCGGGTGGCCTCCTGCGCGACGCTGGCACCCGCTGCCGTCAGTTCCACATGCTGTGCATGGCGCAGGAACAGGCAGGTACCGGTCTGGGCCTCCAGCCGGCGCACGTGGTAACTCACCGATGCCGCACTGGTGTCGAGCTCCTCGGCGGCACGGGCGAAACTGCCCAGCCGCGCCGCCGCTTCGAAGGCGCGGATGGCGACAAGCGATGGAAGCTGGCGTTGGGTCACCATAAGTGTGGCTTAGCCTGAGGCCCGATATCTGCGTGGTCAATCCCCCTCGCACCCGCAACGATGGAGGCACGTCCGGCAAGGGGTCACGCACATGGATCGACGGCAGTTCCTGGCCACCTTGGCCGCGGCGGCAGCCTCAAGCGCCCTGCGCTCGGGGCGGCCCCTGGTCAGCCACAGCGAAGACTGGAAATGGTTACAGGGCAACTGGCGGGTCCGGCACCAACGGCTGAAGGAGCGCCTGCTGGGCGATACCCGCTGGGAAGCCTTCAGCGGCGCCAGCGCGGTCTGGCTCACCCTGGGCGGACTCGGCACCATCGATGACAACGTCATGGCGCTGCCTTCGGGTCCCTACAGGGGCCTGGGCGTGCGTGCGTTTGATCCGGTGTCTTCCACGTGGTCGATCTGGTGGATCGATGGGCGCAACCCTGCCCATATCGAAGCGCCCGTGCGCGGCGTCTTCGAAGGCGATGGCGGCAGCTTCCGTGGTCGTGATCACTTCAAGGGACGCCCCATCGACGTCTGGTTCCGCTGGCATGACATCCATGGCGATGAGCCGTGGTGGGAACAGGCGTTCTCCGACGATGCCGGCGCGCACTGGGAAGTGAACTGGCGCAACTGGTTCCGCCGCACTGCGGCGGTCCCCTCTCCGCTTCCGAAGCTGCCGGATGCACCGCGCGACTTTGATTTCCTGGTGGGCCATTGGAACGTGCGCCATCGTCGCCTGCGCGCTCGGCTGGCAGGCAGTGATGCGTGGGACGCGTTCAACGGCACCCTGCACAACTGGCCGGTACTGGGAGGATTCGGCAACGTAGGCGACAACCTGATGGACGTGCCGGGAACACCGCTGCGCGGCATGGGTATCCGCGCCTGGAGTGCGGCTGAGCAGCACTGGCTGAGCTGGTGGCTGGATGGTCGGGAGCCGACCCGGATCGGTGCGCCGCTGCGCGGTGGTTTCGAGGCCGGTGTCGGCCGCTTCTTCGGCGAAGACCAGCACGACGGTCGATCAATCCAGACGCGGGTGATCTGGTCACGCATCACCCCGCGCTCGGCGCGCTGGGAACAGGCGGCTTCGACCGATGGGGGACGCAGTTGGGAAACCAACTGGGCCAGCGACTTCGAGCGGCAGGCATGAAAGCGCGGCTGGCCGTGATGCTGCTGGTTGCTGCGTCGCCCCCCGCGACTCCCTCAAGCGTGCTGCAGATCGTCGGCTCCGCTGAACGCTTTGCGCCGGGCGTTGCATCCACGCAGTACGACGAGATTCGACTGACCCTGAGCCCGGACGGAAACACCGCGCTGTGGTTCAGCCGCAACCGTCCCGGCGGTCCGGGCGGGTATGACATCTGGGTCTCCCGCCACGATGGGCAGCGCTGGCGGCCGGCGACGCCGGTCTCGTTCAACACGCCGGGACGAGACTTCGATCCCGCGTTCTCCGCAGATGGGCGCGTCGTGTATTTCTGCTCGGACCGCGCAGGCGGCCAGGGCGGCGACGATCTGTACCGGGTCAGCATTGGACGCGACGGTCGATTCGGCGAACCGGAGAATCTGGGCCCCGCGGTGAACAGTGCGGCCGACGAGTTCGCACCGATGCTCTCCCCGGACGGTCGTACGCTGTTGTTCTCCAGCGATCGCGCGGGCGGTGCCGGCGGCCATGACCTCTACAGCGCCACGATGATCGGCGGCGTGGCGCAGCTGGCGCGGCCGCTGGTCGGTGGCATCAATACCGCCGCGCAGGAGTTCGATGCCACTTTCCTCGGCGACGGCCGAACGGTGGTGTTTGCCCGCGCCCTGGACTTCGGCAGTGCACCGGTCCGCCAGTTCATTGCCTACGAGCGTGGAGGCCGTTATGACGCGGGCCATGCATTGCCCTCCCCGGTGAACGAAGCCTTCGGCGACAGCTACGGTGCGATGCTGGATGGCTCGCAACCTGACACTTTGACCTATTCGGCGCGGCGCGCAGACGGTGCGGGGTTGGACCTGTACCGCATCCGCTACCGTTCGGGCGAACCATGATCCGCGCTCAGCGCTGCGCCGGCAGTTCCAGCCGATGCTTGCGGCACAGCCGGTACACGGTCACCCGCGAGATCTGCATCTGCCGTGCGCACTCGGAGACGTTGTAGCCGGTCTGGCGCAGGGTCTGCAGCAGCACATCGCGCTCGGCCTGGCCGCGAGCATCCTGCAGCATCGCGCCCGGCGGCGCATGCTCGGCCCCACCCAGTTCAAGGTCGCGCTCGCTGATCAGCTCGCCTTCGGCCATGATCGCCGCCCGCTGCACCCGGTTGAGCAGTTCACGCACGTTGCCGGGCCAACCGAAGCGCCGCATCGCCTGCAGCGCAGCGGGCGCAAAGCCACGTGCACGCACGCTGTGGCGCAGGCGGAAGCAGCGCAGGAAGTGCTCGGCCAGCAGCTGCACATCGGCGCCACGCTCGCGCAAGGGCGGCATCAGCAGGCGCAGCACATTGAGCCGATAGTAGAGATCGCTGCGGAACCGCCCCTGCGCCACCGCGTGCTCCAGTTCGACGTGGGTGGCCGCGAGTACACGCACGTCGGCCCGCAGCGGCTGGCTGCTGCCGACGCGCTCGAAGGTGCCTTCCTGCAGCACGCGCAGCAGGCTGGTCTGCGCCTCCGCCGGCAGGTCGCCCACCTCGTCGAGGAACACGGTGCCGCCGTGTGCGGCTTCGAATACGCCTATCTGGCGCTTGTCGGCGCCGGTGAACGAGCCACGCTCGTGGCCGAACAGCTCCGACTGCACCAGGCTGGCCGGAATGGCACCGCAGTTGATCGCGATGAACGGCTTGCCCGCACGGCCAGACAACGCATGCAGCGCGTGAGCCGCCAGCTCCTTGCCGGTACCGGTTTCGCCGGTGACCAGCACCGGCAGTTCGACCGGCGCGAACTTGTGCAGCACGGTGCGCACCGCATGCAACGCAGGACTCTCGCCGATCAGTGCGCGTGGTCCCTGGCCGCCGCATACCTCGCTGGCAGAAGTATCATCCGCGTCGAACTGCTGGCGCATCGCAGCCACCAGGTCCTGCAGGCCGAAAGGCAGCGTGAACCGCGAGATGCAACGCTGCAGCAAGGGCAGCCACGCTGCAGGCGTGGGCCCTGCGCCGGGTGGCAGCACCGCAAGCCAGGGCAGATGCACGTGCTGTTCGATCCATGGCGCCAGCAACTGCAGCGCGGGCGTATCCAGATGGCGAAGATCCAGCACAGCGACCAGCCGATCACGCCCGCGCAGCCCGATCGCCATCGCCGGGTCGGGATGGATGCGGCGCACATACCAACCTGCGGCCGCCAGCGCGCTGCGCTCGTTCGCCAGCGGCTCGCCGAACCAGAGCACGCAACGTGATGTAGAAGCCTCCGGGACCGCCGCCATGCTTCCCCCAGCATCCGGACACCGTCGGCGGACTGTCAGGCAATCACCGGCGTGCCGCCCTCCGCCGGGACCCTTTACGGCCACCGCAGCGGCCTTTGATGGGCGGATCCTAGCGCTGCGCTAAACGGCGGCGCAATGAGCGCCGCGTCAAGAAAGCACCGGCTGAAGCGGCATCGTTGCAGTCCGCGACGGCACCTGTAACGCCAGTGTGACAGTCGGGCGCCCGCCTTGCCCTGCGGCGCTTGGTACAGCGCAATCCCAACATTTTTCCGACGCCGCTGTAACAGCGCGGCAGCAGCACCCCACGCCTGCCAGCGCCTGGCGCCATGGCAGCCAAGCCTTGCAGGGTTGGCACGGTTGATGCGTGGTTCCGCCGCACCCACCACGGGAGATCGGCATGGACGGCATCACCCCCATTCGCGGCCTGCTGGCAACGCTGGCCATGGCCCTGCTGTCGGTTGGCGCGAGCGCCTCTGCCTCCGGTGCACGCCAGGGCGTGAAGGCTCAACCGGGCGAAATCGTCCTGTTGCGTGATGTGTCCGCACGCCCGGCCTATCGCATGGCGCCCCCTGGCATGGCGCTGATCGCCGACCCGAAACCCCAGCGCGAGATTGCCAGTGCATTGGGCACCGGTGGCGCCCCGACCGGCATGGACGAACTGAGCGATGAGGACTATGCCGGCATGGGGGCCGGCCAGGCAGCGGCCGCCGCTTCGCCGCGTGGCACAACGGTTGAACGGGTTGCCCAGCAGGCCCTGGGCGGCACGCTGGGCCGCAGCAGTGACGGCATGGTCGGCAGCAGTCTGGGGAGCGCCATGAGCGGGCCGCTCGGTGCGGTCGGCAACAGTACCCGCGGCATCGGCGATACCGTGCGCGGCGCAATCGGCCAGTTCCCGCTGCAGGGCATGGCCCCGGCAGGTGGCAAGTGAGGCGGGCGCACTGGCTGCTGCTGATCCTGCCTGCCACGCCGTTGATCGCGCAGGCCGATGACTACAGCGGCATGCTCGCCTACCTCGACGTTGCCCGCATCGACGGCCATGCACTGGCCGGCGCGAACGGCGCCATCGCGGTCAACCAGGCGGCCGGCGACCTCAGTCTGCAGACCAACCTGCGCGGCATCGCCACGGGCGAACATGCCGACGTCTCGATCGGCAACCGACAACTGCGCGGTGGCAACCGCGTGCTGGGTGCGCCGATGCACGCCACTGCCGTCATCGATGGCAAGGCGCTGGCCGGTGCCAGCGGCATCGCATCCATCAACCAGGCCAGCGGCATCGCCAACACGACGCTCAACGTCGTCAGCGCGACGCTGGCCCGACAGGGCATACGCGAAACCGACGATACGGCCTTGGCCGCCGAGGGTTCCGCGTTGGCAGGGGGGCGGGACGACGCCGGTCGCGGCGTCGCGACGGGCACCCGCAGCGCCGGTGTCACCAGCACCGCGCTGCGGGGATTCGACGGGGTCCTGCAACTCAATCAGATCGCGGGCAGCGGCAATGACACGGCCAATGTGCTGGGCCTGGTCGTGCAGGACCGCCCGTGACAACCACCCAACCGATGCACCACCTGATGAGAGAGAGGGCACCATGAAAGCGACCGTCAAACGGACCATGCTCGCCATGGCGATTGCCACTGCCTCGACCGCCGCTGCGGCCAATGGCTGGGACAACCAGAACGCCAACGCGAACATCAACCACACCCACACCGTCAGCGAAACCCGCAACGAGACGCACAACCATACCGACAACGACGTGCGCAACCGCACCGTCAACGTCAATGTGCAGAAGCACAGCACCATCCAGGCCGACGAACGCAAGGAAAAGAACAACCACGGCGTCGACGTGAACCTGGAGAAGGACCTGCGACTGAGCACCGACATCAATTTCTCCGGCGACCCGAACATCACCGGCGACATCGACCTCGACTCGGCGGCCATCGCCGTGATCGACAACCGCCAGTCGATCAGCAACAACGCCACCAGCAACAGCCTGGTCACCAACAGTGCCTCCATCGGTGACAGCGTGGGTGCAGGTGCCTCCGGCAACCTGGGCTTCAACGTGGTATCGGGCGACAACAACGCCCAGGACAATGCCGCCTCGTTGTCCGCCGCCGACGCGTCCTTCAGCTTCGGCATGGCCGACGCCGAGGTGTTCGTCAACCAGGTCGGCTTCGGCAACGCGACCATGAACTCCGGCGTGACCAATGCCGCAGGTCTCGGTGGCAATGCCTTCGGCGGTGCGTCAGGCAACATCGGCGTCAACATTGCTTCGGGCAACAACAACGAGCAGAAGAACGCGCTGGCGGCGTCGGTCGCGACCACCGCGGTGGCGCAGTCGAGCATCAGCTCCAACCAGGTCTCCACCGGCAACACGGTCAGCAACGCCGGCTTCGTACAGTCCTACACCGATACCGTGCAGGTCGGCATGCGTGGCGGCGTCAGCGGCCTGACCCTGGCCTATGGCGCCGGCACCTACCGCGGTACCGGCAACGCCTATCAGATGGCCAACTACTATCTGGATACCTGGAGTGGCGAGCTGCCACACCCGGGTGGCAGCAGCACCGGCCATATCGATCTGGACGACGAAATCCAGAACGCCACGATGAACCCCAACCGGCCGGGGGTGGGTGGCCTGGGCTTCGATACGCGTGAGAGTGGCACCAGCCAGTTCGTCGAACTGGGCGTGGCCGACCTGTATGCCAGCCTCAGCGGCACGGTCAGCACCACGCGCTGGGTGAACGTCAACGCGACCAACACCTCAGCCTTGTCGGGCAGCGCCTTCTCCGGCGCCTCGGGCAACATCGGCGTGAACGTGGCCGCGGGCACCGGCAACCTGCAGGCCAACAGCCTGGCCCTGGCAGTCGCCCAGCCCAGCACCGGCGGCGGTGGTGGCAGCGGCGAGTAAGCGCAACACCCCGGCCGTCCGCCAACGGCCGGGTTCCCGGGAGCTCCTGTTCCTCCTCCCCCTTGGGACAGGAGCTCCCCCTTGCTGCCGGAGAATGCGATGTTCGGCCACCGTCTCTCGATACGCCTGCTGGCCTGCCTGCTGTTGCTGGGCAGCGCGTCCGCGCGGGCGGGCGACGTCGGCTTCGCCGGCGTACTGCCCAATGGCGCGCTGCTGCAGCAGAAGGTGGAGAGCATGCAGGAACGGCGCTACCGCAACGTGGTACGCCAGCACACCGATTACAGCTGCGGAGCGGCCGCACTGGCGACCGTCCTGCGCCATGCCTACCACCTGGACACCGACGAGGCGACGGTGATCGAAGGGATGATGGGGGTGTCAGATCCGGCGCTGGTCGCCGAGCGCGGTTTTTCGCTGCTCGACATCAAGCGCTATGTGGAATCACTGGGCATGCGTGGGCGTGGCTACCGCATCGATGAAGCACGCCTGCGCACGCTTCGCGTTCCTGGTCTTGTGCTGATGGACGTGCGCGGCTTCCGCCACTTCGTGGTGCTCAAACAGGTGCGCGACGGTGTGGTCGAGGTGGCTGACCCCATCCTTGGCAACCGCAGCCTGGCGCTGCCTGAATTCCTCGCTGCGTGGCCATCGCGTGCCGTATTCGTGGTGATCGGCAGTGATTTCGATCGCAACACAGTCCTGCTGCAACCCAGCGAACGGCCCAGTGCCCGCGCGCTCTACGCGCGACAGGGGCCGATCACCGATGCCGAACTGGTCGATTTCGGCTTCAGCCACGCCGACCTGTTCTGAAGGAGGTTCCGCCATGTTCCGCCATCGTCTGTTGATGCTCCTGCTGCTGGCGAGCCCCGCCCTGCCCCTGCAGGCGGCGGATGCTGCGCCGGGACGCGGCCTGAAGGAAATTCCGGATCCCGAACTGAACCTGATGCGCGGCCGCTACACCGTGGGCGGCAATACCGTCGCGTGGTTCGGGGTGACGATGGTCTCGCAGTGGCAGGCCGGCAACGGAAACGTATTGCAGGGTGCGTTGACTCTGGGCATGGACTTCCGCGGCGGCGGCAGCCCGAAACTGAGCTTCCAGCCCAGCGTGCACGTGACTGCTGCAGATGCGCCGCTGCCGGACACGCAGGGCCGCCATATCGACAGCACCGGCCTGGCCAACGCCAATGGCCTGGTGCAGAGCGTGCAGGTGGCCGGCGATGGCAACGTTGCCCGCAATTCGACCACGCTGGTGGTGCGCAACGGCACGGTGCCGGGCCTTTCGGATGACGGTGCTCATTCGCTCAGTGCGCAGGGTGCAGGCGTCTCGGCCTCCGCAGTGCTGGACGGCAACCAGGCGCGCCTGCAGCTGCAGGTGGAGGGCCAGGGCATGGTCCAGCAATGGATACGTAACGGCAGCGTCGGCCAGGGCATCGCCCTGGCCGGTGACGGCCAGATCGCCAGCAACCAGCTGCGGCTGGAGCTGGTGCGGGATACCGCGGGCGGCAACCTGCCGTTGAGCCAGAACGTGGCCCAGGCGATTGCGATGAACCGCGGCATGGGGCCGGGCCGGTAGCACCACGGCACGGCGTTGGGGGAAGCGTTCCACAACGCAGGACACGAACATGCACACCCTGATGAGGATCACACCGTTGGCGCTGGCGGCGCTGGCGGGCACCGCCTTCGCCGCGCCACCCGCGGCGGACGATGGCGCCGACGTGCAGGCACTGGCCAACCAGCTGGAGCAGCTCAAATCCAACTATGCGCAGGAAGTGCGGCGGCTGCGCGAACTGGACATGCAGGTGCAGGCCATGCAGGCGCGGCTGAGTGGGAAGGTTGGCCCGATGGCCCTGTCTACGGCTACGGCAGTCGAGCGTGGCGCGACTCTACAGACTTCGTCGGGTGGCGAAGGCTACGCCAGTACCGCCGCTGAGGCACAGCAGGCGAAGCAGGAATCGCGGCGCAGCGTGGATGATGTGAAACAACAGCAGTCGGCCCTGTTCTCGCGCCGCTTCACCGTCGAGAACAGCCTCACCTACGCCCGCTACGACCGCAAGCAGCTCACCCTCAATGGTTTCCTGGCGCTGGACGCGATCTTCCTCGGCAACATCGCCATCGAGAACGTTGAATCCGATTCGCTCACCTACAACCTGGCCGCACGTTGGGGTGTCAGCCCGAACCTGACGCTCAACCTGGACGTGCCTTACCTGGCGCGGCGCACCGTCTACCAGAAGGGCGGCGCCGGCGGTGCGGCGGCCGCGATCGCGCAGGAAGAAACCAATGGCAACGGGCTGGGCGATATCGGCCTGAGTGCGAATTACCGCTTGTTCGGCGAACGCGGCTGGCGCCCGGAGACCGTTCTCACTGCCGGCGTGACCGCCCCTACCGGGCGCGCACCTTACGGTCTGGACTGGAAGGTGATCGAGCGAGACGACGATGACTACATCCGCTTCGCCGTACCCAGGGAACAGCCCACCGGCAATGGCGTGTGGCAGGCCAATGTGGGCCTGTCGATGGTCAAGACCGCCGATCCGGCGATCCTGTTCGCCAACGTAGGCTATGTGCATTCGTTCCCGCGTGGTTTCAGCGACATCGACAGCAACCCCGACACGGTCAACCCGGGTGACGTGAAGCTCGGCGGCGCGGTCTACTTCGGCGCTGGCGTGGCCTTTGCGTTCAACGAGCGCACCAGTCTCAGCCTGTCCTTCAGCGACCGCATCAGCGCCCGCGCTTCCACCCGTTTCCAAGGCGGGAAGTGGATGAAAGTGATCGGCAGCGACGCCAACGCGGCATCACTGAATCTGGGCGTGACCTACGCGCTCAACCAGCACACCACACTGGTGACCCTGCTGGGCATCGGGCTGACCCCGGATGCACCGGACTTCACGCTGGCGTTCAAGATCCCTTACATGCTCTGAGCGGCCGGATCCGGCGACGACGTGGCCACGGCCCGTCGCCGCCGGATCGCGCTACCCACGCGCAGCCTCTGTGTGTGCCCCAGGGCAACCCGCAAGCGCTGGCGACGACGGCGATGATCATCAGTTCCGCCGCATTCACGCCGCACCTTCACGGTGATCCCCCCGCATTCTCCGTCGATTCCGCCAATCCGGCGGCGACGCCATTTCCTACTCTGGCCCCACGGTGAAGCCCAGGCCGCTGCAGGCGACGCACCGTGACACTGGATACCACGCACTTCCACCCTTTCGCAGGAGCAGGACATGGCATTTCCAACCGCGGTAAACGACCAGATCACTGATTCGGTCACCCAGGCCAACACCAAGGTGCTGGGCGATGCGCCCGCCGTGGCAGTGGGCAATCTGTACCAGGCCACCGCACAGGCGCTGGCCAATGCCGCCCACAACGCCACCAACGCGCAGCAGCAGTCCTACGTCACCGCGCAGTCGGCCACCACCATGGGCGTGGCCACCCTGTACTCGATCGATACCGCCACCACGGCGGTGGCGAGCAAGGAAATCCTCAGCACCCGCGTTCGCGGCCTGGGTTCCTGACCTGTCGTTCCGTAGCTGATCCGCCAACCTCAAGGAGATCGACATGGCATTCCCGACCGCTGTAAACGACCAGATCACCGATTCGGTCACCCAGGCCAACACCAAAGTGCTGGGTGACGCGCCCGCCGTCGCCATGGGCAATCTGTACCAGGCCACCGCACAGGCCCTGGCCAACGCCGCCCACAACGCCACCAATGCGCAGCAGCAGTCCTATGTGACGGCGCAGGCGGCCACCACCATGGGTGTGGCCACGCTGTATTCGATCGACACCGCCACCACAGGCGTGGCCACCAAGCAGATCCTCGGCGCGTGATGCGCCGGCAGGCAAGGAGCTGAGCCATGGCATTTCCCACGGCCGTCAACGACCAGATCACCGACTCGGTCAGCCAGGCCAACCTGCAGACGCTGGGCGTGGCGCCTGCCACGGCAATGGGCACGCTGTACCAGGCCACCGCGCAGGCACTGGCCAATGCCGCCCACAACGCGACGCTCGCCCAGCAGCAGATGTATGTCACGGCGCAGGCCGCGACCACGATGGGCGTCGCGCTGCTCTACGCCGTCGATACCGGCGCCACCGGCGCCGCCACCCGGAAGATTCTCGGCTGATTCCATTGAGTGCCGGAAATCTCCGTTCCTGTAGTGCTGTCCACCCTAGGAGCTTCCACCATGGCATTTCCCACCGCCGTCAACAGCCAGATCACCGATTCGGTCTCGCAGGTCAACACCAAGGTGCTTGGTGATGCGCCGGCTATCGCAATGGGCAACCTGTTCGTGGCCACCAGCCAGGCGCTGTCCAACGCCGCGCACAACGCCACCAACAACCAGCAGCAGTCCTACGTGACCATGCAGGCGTCGACCACCCAGGGGGTGTCCACGCTGTATGCGATCGATACCGCCTCCAACGGCGTGGCCACCCGCGAAATCCTGGGTCTGCGCTGACGTGTTGGCCCGGCGTGACGCCAACCACCGCGCCCCCGCTCAGGGCGGCGTCACGCCGGGCCCCTGATCGATGGCCGCATCGCCCGCCACCGGCTACCTGCTGGCCGCCACCAGCGCCGGATCCGGTGTGGCGATCGCCCTCGCCCCCTCGTTCGCGATGTCCGCCACCTACCTGGCGATGGCCGACAGCCTCGGCCTGGCAATGCAGAACGCGGTGGCCAACCAGCAACGCGGCCAGGTGACCGCCGGCGCAAGCCTGGCCCAGGTCCTGGCCCTGATCATCCAGAAGGGAGCCGTTCCGTCATGAGCAGTGAGAACACCGTCAACAGCCAGATCGTCGACAGCGTCAGTGCCGCCTCGACCCTGCTGGTGGCCCAGGGGCCGGCGCAGTCCTTCAGCATGCTGGACATGGTGATGCTGGAGACGCTGGGCACCGCCATGCACAACGCTGTCGCACGCCAGCAGGGTGCCGGCATGGTCAGCAACGCAGCGGTCACCGCGACCTGCGCGAAGATGATCAATGCCCCCTGGCCGGTGCCACCGCCTGCTCCGGAACCCCCTCCGCCGCCACCGCCGCAGGTCATCCCCCTGCCCGGCCCGGTGCCGGCGCCCCCTTCGCCTGCGGCCGTGATCGCCGCGGCCACCGCAGAAGGAAAGACCGCCATCAGCGTCCTGCAGGCACAGACCCACGGTGCCACTGCCGACGCTGCGGCCGCCACCAGCAGCCTGCATGCACTCCAAACGCTTGCAGGCAATGCGGCAGCGCCTGCGCCCGGTCCTGCGCCCGACGCCGCGTCCGGTCCGGATCCGGACGCAGGTCCCGCCCAGGATCCCGCGCCAGATTCTCCTTCTTCTTCCCCGGCAGCCGACGCTGACGCCGGGGCCTGACACCCTGCAGGCCGCCTGCGGCCCCACCCGCCCATCAAGGAGCCCGTATGGACCCGAGCAACGTCAACGCCCAGGTCATCGATGTGATCAACCAGGTGCAGACGGCCACCATGTCCGCATCCGTGGTGAAGACCAGTGGCGCCGGCAAGGCCTACCAGTCGGTGGCCCAGTCTGCCGCGATCGCCGTGCAGGATGCCGCCGACGCCCTGCGCAATGTCTCAACCATCGCGACCACCGCGGCCGGCGTGGCCATGGCCCAGTACCTGGCGACGGGGGACGAAAAGTATGCAAGGGTGCTCACGCAGGCGCAGAACATGATGCAGGGGGCCACCGACGACTTCAATCGCGTCGGCAATGCCGCTGCGACCGTCCTAAAGGAATTTCCGGCCCAGTGAGGCCGCCAGGAGAGCCACGCATGAGCGTTTTCATTGCCGGTCGTTCCATCCCCCAGGCCAACCAGATCAGCCAACCCTGCAGGCATGTCCTTCAGTTCATCGACGGTGGCGAGCAATGGCTGAAATGGGCCATGGAATCGCATGAGCACCGTTACGCTTTCTCCGACGAGGGCACGATGCTCGATGGGGTGCAGCAGGGTCTGCATGGTTCGCGCATGACATGGTTGCCACGCCTCGGGTTGCAGGTCGGCCCGATCAAGCTGCTCAGCCTTGGCGCCAGCGACCTCGGTGCCCTGCGCAACATGGAGTTTGACGAAGAAACACGCCTGTCGCACAACGAGGCGCAGCGGGTACTGGACAAACACCAGCTGCTGACCAACACCGACCTCGGGGCCTCGCGCGCGTTCCTGGCGGCGATCGGTGCGGCCGCTGCTCCCCTGCTGCAGCAACTGGATTTTCGTGAGTCGCTGGCGCTCCACCAACTGGCCGGTGAGGTCGGCATGCCTGCCACAGGGCGCGATGACCTGGCCGACGCTGCCCACTTCGCGCTGCTGCACGCGCGCAGGCCCATCGAGTTTGCCGACTACTTCCGTTTCTACCAGCGGGTGAGCGCAGGTGGCGGCAGTCGCGAGCATCGGCTGGCGCATGCCACCCGCGCGTTGCAGCAGGTGCTGCCGATCCTGTTCGGCTTCCTGGACGGGCCGCAACTGCCACAGTTGCCGTCGCCAGAGCAGGTGCGTGAGGCGATCGACGCAAGCCTGGCCGCGAACCGGCAGATCGGCTACGCCCGCATCTCGCTGGCCGCCCAGCAGATGGCAGCCTGCTTCGACAACGATCCCGACCTGCTGCAGGATGACAGCCGGCTGCGCGAGGCCGTGCGCTGGCAGCTGCGCGATGCACAGGAATTCCTCAACGAACATCCGGTCTCCCGTGGCCGACTCGGCCAGGATGGTGCCAGCGTGCAGTTCCCGATCGATGGCTCCAGAGCCAAGGCGGTGGTGCAGGTGGAGGACAATGTCATCACCCTGCAGGACTACCGCCGAACCGGCGGCTACCTGGGCGATGAAGGGACGCTGGATTACCGGGCGGACGCGGTGTGAACCCGGTCCCGGCACCAGGTGGTGATGGCGTGCAGGCAGCTACGGAGGCGCTCGCGTCGGCAGCCGGCGCGGCCGTTGCTGCCGGACGCCTGGCGGCCCGGAAACAGGCGCAGAAGATCCTGGCCGATGCCCAGGCGGCATTGCGCCACATCCTGGGGGAACGCAGCGACGGTGTTCCCCCCTCATCCCCAGCAGGAGCACCGACGATGACCTTCCCGACCCCGCTTCCCGGCAAGCCCACTCCCGCCCATCCGGCGGGCAAATCCCCGATGCAGATCGCCCAGGAGCTGGCGGACGCCGCGATGGCCGCCAGTGAAGACGGCATCCGCGCCGCGATGGAGGTCTCGCAACGCGCGGTCGACGCTGCCGCCGAGGCGGCACGGCGCGCCGACGAAGCCGCCGAGCAGGCCGTGCAGCGCGCTGCAGAAGCAAACGCACGGTAACGCTGGATCTGCCACCCCAGCGCCCCGGGCAGGCCCGCGCCTGCGCCGGGGCGTTGCTTTTACTGGTGCGGGGTTCGCCGGTAGCTGCGCGGGCTGACCCCTACCGCGCGCCGGAAGCTCTTCTCGAAGTGGCTCAGGTCACCGAAGCCGACCTGCAGCGCGACATCGGTAATGCGCAGGCGCTGCCCATCCCGCAGCAGCTGCTTGGCGTGCTCGATGCGAAGTTGCTGCAGCAGCAGCTTGAACGTCGTGCCCAACTCGCTGCGGAACAGGAATCCCAGGTGCGACTGGCTCACATGGGCCTGGCGAGCGAGGTCGCCCAGGGTGAGCGGCTCCGCAGCATGGTCCTTCAGATAGGCCAGCGCACGTTTCAGGCCGTCGTGCAGGCCCTCATGCGCTGCCCGCACCGTATCCGGCTGCACGGGCTCAGGAGCGACGATCTCCTCAAGCGTGGGCAGCCGTTGCGGCGCGCACCCGGCACCGCTGGCGACGTGGCCTGCTGCCAGATCCGGCGCGTGGCGTGCAAGATCCTCGCGGCGGATGCATCGGCCACCGGTCATCACCGCCAGCCGTACCACCACTCGCTCCATTTCCAATAGATTGCCGGGCCAGTCATGCGCGCACAGGGCTTCCAGCACATCGTCACCCAGTACGCGGGGATTGAATCCATGCAGCTCAAGCGAACGCGCCGCCAGCGCACCGATGTCCTCCACCCGTTCGCGCAGCGGTGGAATATCCACTGTCAGGAACTCCAGCCCGGCCAGCAGGGCGCGCGAGAACTGCTTTTCTCTCACCCGTTGTTCCAGGTCCGCGCTGGTCGAAGCGATCACCCGTATCGGGCCGGCCGCCAGCGCTTCAGCATGGGCAGCAGGCAGCCCACGCATGCGATGTGACAGCTGGCCCTGCAGCGGCACCGGCAGTTCGTCGACTTCGTGGAAGTACAGCGTCCCGCCCTGTGCGCGCGCGAACCAGTCGCTGGCTTCGCCCTGCGGGTGGACACAGTTCACTTCGACGAACGGGCCCTGCCTGCAAGGGCCGCCACTGTGGAGGGCAGCGGCCAGCTCCATCTTCTCGGTACCGAACTCGCCGCGCAGCAGGACCGGCAGCGGGCTGGCCGCCGCGCGCTCGACGAATTCATCCATCTGTTTCAACGCCTCGCCAGCGCCGACCAGCAGCAGCGGCCGGCTAAGCGCCTGTTCGGCCCAGTCCTTTGCCTCGTAGCGCTTGATCAGGTGCGCGCAGCGCTGGGCAAACTGCTCCCCCAGCGCCAACGCACTGCCATCCAGCCGCCCCCCCTCACTTTCCAGGTGCAGTTCACCCAACAGCTCGCCGCCATAGCGGATGGGAACCCGCTGCAAGCAAACCTCTTCCGCATTCCCGGACGCCGCCGGCAACCCCGCTGCCGCCCCTGCCACCGCACCACGCAACCGCACTTGACCACCACGCATCACCTTGTGCCGGGACAGCTCCTTCACGAACGCGCCCAGCAGGTCGGGCAATGACGGATAGGGCCGATAAGCGCGCTGCAGCATCTCACTGACTTGCCTGTGCATCGAAACTCCCCTTTGGAATGGCGACCCGATGCATCTGCAACGGGCGATCTCGCGATGCAGGCCCTCCGGCATCATCGCGGGATGCTGCGACGTCCACGCCGCATGCCGTGCCCGCTGGTCGAACCGCTGTTGCCGTGCACGCTTTCCGCTCCCGCGGTGCCGGGAACTGCCATCGCTGCTGGAGGTCGGCAACGCGGACGTCGTCCAGGCCTGGGTCGTGCGCCACAGGGCGGCACTGCCTGTGACGCGGCGCTCCCTGTGTTCCGGCCATCGCGTCCCTGGATTATGGAGAGCGAGTTTCCAGAAAATAAGCATGATAATGACGTGAATATCCGCGCCGGATATTTGTCGCCCACGTTTCCGTGCGCCGCTCGCCGCTCGCCGCTCGCCGCAAAGCAGGTGAAGGCAAGCCGCCGAAATCCCATCCACGCTGATGATCAGCGCGTCTGCCCGAACCGGAGGCGGGCACGTGTTGCGCCGCCATGACGGTTACACCGCCTGCTCGCCCAGCCCCGCAGGCCACCGCGCATGCCTGCCGCGTCGCCGCCCCCGATCAATGACCATTCGACCAGCAGAAGATTGCGCACCACGCACGGGTGGCATGCCTTCCGCTGCGATTGGCCTGTCGGCATACTCGCGCTCCCGGCCGCAGCATGATCAAGGAGATCGACCGCATGGACCGCACCCCGCCACCCGTGCCCCCCAGGAACTACCTGATGTGGGCCATCCTGAGCATCATCGCCGGCTTCTGGCCGTTCGGCATCGTCGCCACCGTCTACGCCAACCGCAGCACGTCACTGGTCGCCAGCGGCCAGATCGGCGCGGCCACCGAGGCTGCGCGCAAGGCCCTGCGCTGGATGATCGCCTCCTTCGTCACCTTGCCACTGTGCCTGGCACTGATGATCGGCTATGCCCTGATCGCGCGCGGCATGGCCTGATCGCCTGCTGCCGCCGTCGCGCCATGATGAATGGGAGGCGCGCGCGGCGGTGGCGGCGGCCCATGCCGCTCCTCTATAGTCAGTCCAGCTCGGCAGGCATGGTGCCTGCCCTCGAATCACAGGGAGTTGGACATGGGTCTGGTACAGGCGGTGAAGGGTGCAGTCGGTGGTGTGCTGGCCGACCAGTGGAAGGACTTCTACACCGTGCCCACAGGCCTGCCCTCGACGGCGGCCCTGTTCGCCGCGGTGCCGCGCGGCACCAACGCCGGCCGCGGCTCCAACACCAGTGGCTCGTCCAACATCATCACCAACGGCTCGAAGATCATCGTGCCGGAGGGCTACGGCCTGCTGCTGTTCCAGGACGGCGCGATCACCGCGTTCGTCGCCGAACCGGGCGGCTACGAGTGGCGTTCGGACGATCCCAACTCGCAGTCGATCTTCGCCGGCGACGGTCTGGTCAGCACCTTCATCAAGCAGAGCTGGGAACGCTTCAAGTTCGGCGGCCAGCCCGGTTCGCAGCAGGCGGCTTATTTCGTCTCGCTGAAGGAGCTGCCGGACAACCGCTTCGGTACCCAGTCGGAAATCTACTGGGACGATGGCTTCCTCAATACCCAGGTGGGCGCGGTCACGCGCGGCTCGTACACGCTGAAGATCGTCGACCCGATCCTGTTCGTGAAGAACTTCGTGCCGGCCAGCTACCTGCAGCCGGGCCAGGTGTTCGACTTCACCGACCTGGACAACGCCGCCGCCAGCCAGCTGTTCAATGAAGTGGTCGGTTCGCTGGCACCGGCCTTCAGCCTGTACACGAACGATCCGGGCAAGGGCAACCGCATCACCAAGCTGCAGCAGGACTCGCTGGGCTTTGCACAGAGCCTGTCGGCCGCCGTCGAGCAGGGCTACCAGTGGAAGTCCGATCGCGGCCTGGCCATCGTCAAGACCGCCATTGTCTCGATCGAGTACGACGCCAACACCCGCGAACTGCTGAAGACCGTCCAGCGCGCAGATGCGCTGTCCGGCTCGCGCGGTAATTCCAACCTGCAGGCGAGCGTCGCCCAGGGCATCCAGGCGGCCGGCGAGAACGGCGGTGCGGCTGGCCTGGTCGGTGTCGGCATGGCCTCGGGCATGTTCGGTGTCGGCGGCATGCAGCAGCCGGTCACGCCGGCTGCCGACGATCCGGTGGCCAAGCTGAAGAAGGCCAAGGAAATGCTGGACCTGGGCCTGATCACCCAGGGCGACTACGACGCCCTGAAAGCAAAGGCACTGGGCCTGTAACAGCAGGACGCACAACGAACATGTCCGATCCCCGAAACGGCCCACCGCCGCTGCCCGGATCCGCGCCCGCGACGCCGCCGCCCTTGCCGGCGGCGTCGTTGGATGGGCCCGGTTCGCCGCAGGACGTCCCTCCCCTGCCCGGCAGCTTCCCGCTGGACACCTCGAAGCTGCCCCAGGCCATCCGCGATGAAGTGGAAGCGCCCGATCCTGTAGCCATCGATACCTCAGCCAGCGAGCTGAAGGACGGCCTTAACCGCTGCCCGAAGTGCGGCGCCACCGACATCCGGCCCAAGGCCGGCACCGATATCCTCGTCTGCCTGTACTGCCGTCACGAATGGCATGGCGCGCGCGTCGAGGAGGAATTCGGGCTGGGCGAGGCCATCGACCAGCTGCGCGGTACGGTCATCGCCTCCGGCGCGCGTGACATCGACGCCGACACCTCGGCGCTGATGACGTTCAAGTGCACGGGCTGCGGTGCCGAAGTCACGGTCAATACCGAAAGCACGATGACGGCGCGCTGCCACTGGTGCCGCCACGTCTTCGGCGTCAACGAACAGATCAGCAATGGTGCGGTGCCCGATGCGGTGCTGCCCTTCCACATCAAGAAGGACGATGCGGTCGCGCGCATCCGCCAGTTCGTCGACAAGCGCCGCATGTTCGCGCTGAAGGCGTTCAAGGAGCAGTTTACCCCGGAAAACGTGGTGGGCGTGTTCCTGCCCTACATGATCGTGGACAGCAATGTCAGCGCGGCCGTGGCCGGCAAGGGCGAGATCCAGACCCGGCAATACACGGTCGGCAGCGAGAAGAACAAACGCACCCTGTACGACGCAGATGTCTACCAGGTCGAACGCCAGGTAGATTTCACGGTTGATGACCTGCCCCTGGAATCCTCGGCCGAGCGCGGCAATCTGGATACCCGCGCCAACACCAACAACATCATCAACACCATCTTGCCGTTCGACACCAAGAACGCGGTGAAATGGAACGCCTCATACCTGGCCGGCTTCACCTCTGAGAAGCGCAACCTGGACGTGGAGAAGCTGCGGCCGCGGCTGGAAGACCAGCTGCTGTCGATCGCCCGCGCGCAGGTGGAAGGTTCGGTGAGGCGCTACAACCGTGGCGTGCGTTGGGAACAGGAGCAGCTGGAGGTGCATGGAACGCGCTGGGTGTCGATGTACCTGCCGGTGTGGCTGTACTCGTATCACCAGCCCGGAAAGAACGGCGGCATGCTGCACTACATCGCAGTGAACGGCCGTACCGGCGAAACCATGGGCAGCGTGCCCGTGCAGCAATGGAAGATGCTGCTGGCGGCCCTGGCCACCGGCACCGTCATTGAAGCCCTCGCAATTGCCTTCCTGGTGGCATCGACATGAGCGACGACAGTGGCCTCTGGCTGTTGGCGGCAGGTCCAGCCGGCGCAACCGCGCTGTACTGGGCGCTGTACCGCTATTACCGCAATACCGACAAATCGCACTCCTTCGAACATGAGACCGAGATCGAGGCCAAACCGGTCACCGGCTCGGACCAGCAGGTCGGCCGGATCACCGGCACCGAGGACAAGCGTATCCGCGGTGACAACGTGTATGAGTACCGGAAACGGGTGGCAAGGGTGAAGCCGGATCAGTAGCGCCAGGCGATGCCTGGCTGCGGGAAGTGCCGGCCGCTGGCCGGCATTCCTTCGGTTTCTGGGCGCCAAGTGGGAGCCGGCCAGCGGCCGGCACTACCCTTCGCTGGGCTGCGCCAGCGCACACCCTCACACCGTCTCCCGCCCCACCGGTTCGATACTCGCGCGGTTCACCCTCCCGAGGATGCTGCAATGGCTGCCGTGCTCGCCCGTACCTGCCTGTCCGCGTTGTGCTGCCTGGCCCTGCCCGCCCTGGCTCAGGACGCCTCGTTCGGCTTCGGCGAACAGACCACCCACACCGGCCAGACCACGCAATCCAGCAGCACCCAAACCCAGAGCAGTGGCGCGGTGACCACCCAGGCCACCACCAGCGGCAGCTCGCAGTCCGGGTCACGCAGCGAAAGCAAAGAGATCGACGTGGGCTTCGGTTTCCACGACGACAACGACGACTGGGGCCACGACCGCCACCGTGGCGACCGCGATGTGCGCGACAGCGATCTGTTCGGCAGCTGGACGCTGGGCCAGGAGAACGGCAACACCTGCTCCATCGAGCTGAAGAGTATCGAGTGGTTCGGCGGCTACAGTGCTTACGTGCCCGCCGGCTGCCCGGATGGCTTCTTCTCGGCCAACCGTTGGGTACTGTCGGGCAATCAGCTGCTGCTTACCGACACCAGCAACACCGTGTTCGGGCGCTTCCGCGCGTCAGGCGGTGGGCGCTGGACGGGCTACCGTGAATCGGATGGGGCGCGTTTGTACCTCAATCCCAAGGGGCACTGATCGCGCCGTGCACGCAATGGGCACGCGCTGATCGGGAAGATCAGGCGTCCGCCCCGCCCCGCCGCCGAAATGTCCGCTCCCACCGGTTCCCGTCTGGTCATCTATGCCGCCCTCGCGGGTAACCTCGCCATTGCCATCGCCAAGTTCGTCGCTGCCGGCATCTCCGGCAGCTCGGCCATGCTCAGCGAAGGCGTGCATTCTCTGGTCGACACATTGAATGAACTCCTGCTGCTGTACGGCCTGCGCCGTGCCGGCAAGGCGCCGGACCCGGTACATCCCTTCGGCTATGGCCGCGAGCTGTACTTCTGGAGCTTCATCGTCGCCCTGCTGGTGTTCGCCGCTGGTGCCGGCGTCTCGGCCTACGAGGGCATCCAGCACATCCGCCGGCCGGAGCCGGCCACCAACCATGCGTTGAGCTACAGCGTGCTGGGCATTTCCATCCTGTTCGAGGGTGCTTCCTGGTGGGTGGCGCTGCGCGAGTTCCGGCGTACCAAAGGCAAGCTTGGCTACTTCGAAGCCTTCCGCCGCAGCAAGGATCCTTCCACCTTCACCGTACTGCTGGAAGACAGCGCTGCATTGCTCGGGCTGGGCTTCGCGTTGATCGGGCTGGTGGCCGCGCAGGTGCTGGACATGCCGGTGCTTGATGGGGTCGCGTCACTGTGCATCGCCGGCGTGCTGGCCGCGACCGCCTTCCTTCTGGCCCGTGAAACCAAAGGCCTGCTGGTTGGAGAGCCTGCCCACCCCGCGGTGGCCGAGCGGATCATGGCGGTGGCCGAAACCGATCCGGACCTGCGTCGCGCGAACGGGGTGACCACCATGCAGATGGGCCCGGAACAGGTGGTGGCCATGCTCAGCGCCGAGTTCGAGGATGACCGGCAGACCCCGCAGATCGAAGCCTGCATCACCCGCATCGAAACGGCGGTGAAGCGCGAGTATCCGGAGCTGGTGGCACTGTTCATCAAGCCGCAGACGCCGGAGGTGTATGCCGCCCGGCGCGCTGCATTGGCCGCACCGCCTGCGCCGCAATGACCCGGCGTCTGCGCCCGTTTCACCTGATCGATGCCACAGTGCCACAGTCTTTCTCCCGAGCCTGCCACCACCGTGCCGGATTGGTTGCCCGCCTCCCTGCAGATCCTGCCGCGCCGCTTCTACCGGCGTCCATCGACCGACGTTGCGCCGGAGCTGCTCAACAAGCTGCTGGTGCGCAACGATGGTCGCGTCGGCCGCATCGTCGAGGTTGAAGCCTATGCCGGCAGCGACGATCCGGCCGCGCACTCTTATCGCGGGGCAACGCCGCGCACGGTCAGCATGTTCGGTGAGGCGGGCCACCTCTATGTCTACTTCACGTACGGTATGCACTGGGGCAGCAACGTTGTCTGCGGAGAGATCGGCGAAGGCGTCGCCGTACTGCTTCGCGCCATCGAACCTCTCGAGGGACTGGACCAGATGCGGGCGCGGCGTCCCGCCGCACGCCGCGACCACGATCTGGCCAGCGGCCCCGGCAAGCTCTCGCAGGCCTTCGGGCTGGACCGCAGTTTCGACGGCGCCGATCTGGTGACAGGCAGCCACGGCCTTGTCATCGCCAGCGATGGCGTGCCGCCTCCGGCAGATCCGGTGATCGGGCCCCGCATCGGCATCACCCGCGCGGTGGACTTCCCCTGGCGCTGGCATGTTCGCCACCACCGTCACGTTTCAGTGCGGCCCTCGCGCGGGCCCCGCAAACTCTGACCGCGATGCGTCACGCCAGCATCACCCTGCCATGGCGATACATAACGCCGCATGCATTACCGTGGTCTCAGACAGCCGCCGCAACCGCCCTCGCCACCCAGCCCTGAAAAGCGCCATGGACGAAGCCGAACGACTGCTCGAAATCGAACGACTGCACCTGTTGGATACGCCCCCGGAGCCGGTGTTCGATGCCATTGTCGCCGCCGCCCGCGCCGCGACCGGCATGACCATGGGACTGATCAGCGTGGTGGCCGAAGACCGCCAGTGGTTCAAGGCCAACATCGGCCTTGAAGGCGTCAGCGAAACGGCCCGCGAAATTTCCTTCTGCACCCATGCCATACGCCAGGACGAGCTGTTCGAGATACCCGATGCGCGCCAGGACCCGCGTTTCTCCACCAATCCGCTGGTGACGGGTGGGCCGCGCATCCGGCACTACGCTGGCATCCCTCTGGGCTCGGCGCACGGGGCACGTATCGGCACGCTGTGCCTGCTCGATCCGATGCCCGGCGTGCTGTCTCCGTCCCAGCGCGAGCTGATGGTGCACCTTGCCCGGGTCACCACCCAGGTACTGGAGCAGCGCAGCATGCTGATGGCGCAGGTGGGCCAGGCCAAGGCGCTGCATCGTGAGCTCAAACGCAGTGAGGACTTCCTGGAGCGCACCAACCGCGCCGCCCGGGTGGGCGGCTGGGAGATGGACCTGGTCACCAACGAAGTGCGCTGGACCCGCGAGACCAAGCAGTTGCACGGCGTGCGCGGCAACTTTGAACCGACGCTCGACACCGCGCTGTCGTTCTATCGCGAAGACAGCCGCAACATCATCCGGGCAGCAGTGCAGCGTTGCATCGACGAAGGCACGTCCTGGGAAGTGCAGCTGCCGATGACCACGGCCGACGGGCGCGCGATCTGGACCCGCGTGGTCGGCAGCCGGCAACAGGTCGACGGCCACCCGCGCCTGGTCGGGGCGATCCAGGACATCACGGACGAACGAGCCGCGCTGGACGCGCTGGAAGCGAGCGAAACCCGTTACCGCCGATTGTTCCACTACAGCCTGGGCCTGATCTGCACCCACACGCTGGACGGAACATTGACCTCGGTGAATCCGGCGGCCGTGCAATCGCTGGGTTTCGAAGAAAGCCAGATGATCGGGCGCAGCCTGTGTGACCTGATGCCGCCGGAAAAACGCGCGGGCTTCAATGCCTACCTCGCTCGGATCCAGGCAAACCACACCGACGCTGGTGTGATCGAGCTGATCGCCGCGGACGGAACGCGCCACTACTGGGCGTATCACAACGTGCTCGACAACGAAGCCAGCCCGCCCTACGTGCTGGGACATGCTCAGGACGTCACCGCGCTGCGGATGCAGGAGCAGCAGCTGCGCGAAATGTCCTTCAAGGATCCCCTCACCCAGTGCTACAACCGGCGCTACCTGCACCGGCTGGATGAACTCATTGACGAGCGCTGGGCATGCGTGATGTTCGACCTGGACCACTTCAAGCACATCAACGACACCCAGGGCCACCGGCGTGGCGACGCCGTCCTGGTCGAGTTCGCGACGTTCCTGCGCTCACCGCTGGGCAAAGATGAGACGGTGGTACGACTGGGCGGCGACGAATTCATGGTGGTACTGGTCGCGCCTGCCGACGGCCGGTTGAGCGAACTGGAGCATTGGTACCAGGACCACGCCGCGCTCGCGCCCAGCGCGTTCTCGATGGGTGCGGCCATCAACACGCCCGGCGAGCCGGTGGCCGACACCATCCAGAAAGCGGACAGCCGCCTGTACCGCACCCGCGCACGGGTACGCCGCGAGCGACGCGAGGACCCAGCCGCGCGTTGATCACGCGCTTACCGTCACCCAGGCCGGCGCGTGGTCGCTGGCCTTTTCCTGCAGGCGTACCCAGCGGTCGACGCCAGCGTCCTTCAGTCGCTCCGCCAGTACGGGGTTCAACAGCAGATGATCGATGCGTAACCCACGGTCGCGCTCGGCATGCTGGCGGAAATAGTCCCAGAAGGTGTAGATCGTGGCGTCGCCGTGCACCTTCCGCACCGCATCGGTCCAGCCCTGCGCCAGCAGTCGTTCAAAGGCCTCGCGCACCTCTGGCTGGAACAGCGCATCGCGGCGCCAGGCCTTGGGGTCGTAGACGTCGGCGTCGGTGGGAATCACGTTGAAATCACCCAGCAGCAGCGCAGGGTGCGGCTGCTCGACCAGGCTGCGCGCATGCCGGATCAGGCGCTCCATCCAGCGTAGCTTGTAGTCGAACCTGGGCCCGGGCTGCGGGTTGCCGTTGGGCAGGTAGAGTGCACCCACCACAATGCCATGCGCCGCCGCCTCCAGGTAGCGGCTCTGGGTGTCCTTGGGCTCGCCCGGCAATCGGCGGCGGCTCTCGACCGGCGTGGTCCCTCGTGCCAGCAGCGCCACGCCGTTCCACCGCGCCTCGCCCTGCCAGAGCGCGCCGTAGCCAGCCTCTTCCAACGCCGAAGCCGGAAACGCGGCGTCGGTCGCCTTCAGTTCCTGCAGGGCAACCACATCCGGCGATTCGCTGTGCAGCCAGTCCAACAGCTGCGGCAGGCGTGTGCCGATGCCGTTGACGTTGAACGTGGCAATGCGAAGCATCTTGCGACGGGCCATGCGGGAAGTCTCCTCGGCGCATCGGGTGAGCGTTCAGTGTGCGCGCCCAGGCATCCAAGGAACGTGGATGCCGCGTAATGATGCGGTGCCATCCGGTTCACCGACCGCTGCCATGCCGCGCAACAGGCTGGTCACCGTGAACCCGGCATCAGCCACCTGTGGCTGCTGCCGTTCTACCGCAACGCCGGCCGTGATGGCGGCTACGATGTCACCGGGTGCGCCCCTACTCCGCCGCCAATGCCTGGATCGGGTCCAGCTGCGCGGCAGTGCGTGCCGGAAAGTAGCCAAAGCCCAGCCCGATGGCCGAAGAGCACGCCAGTGCGGCGAGCACCGGCCCTGGCGAGAACAGGAACGGCACGCCCAGCGACAACAGGCTCGACAGCGCACCCACAGCGAACGCGAGCAACACCCCCAGCACACCGCCGAACAGGCAGATCAGCACCGCCTCGATCAGGAACTGGCGCAGGATGTCGTTCTGCCGCGCCCCCACCGCCAGTCGCACGCCAATCTCGCGCACGCGCTCCTTCACCGACACCAGCATGATGTTCATCACGCCTACGCCGCCCACCACCAGCGCCACCGCCGCGATCGCCGAAACCAACGCGGCCAGGGTCTGGCTGGACTTCATCACCGCCTTGCGGATCTGGTCGGCGTTGTAGATGAAGAAGTCACGACGGCCATGCAGGCGCTCCAGCTCGGCGCCCAGCGAGGCTTCGGCGGCATTGGTGGGTACGTTGTCGCGTACGCGCACGGTGATGCTCTCCAGGCGTTGGCTGCCCAGCAGCCGGGAAGCCGCCGAGGTGTACGGCACGTAGATCGTGGGGGTTGCACCACCGGCGAACGCATTGGGACCGACCGCGCCGATCACCTCGACCGGCATGCCACCCAGCAGCACCGTGCTGCCGATGGGATTGCCAGTGAACAGCGCCTTCGCCGCCTTCTGGTCGACCACGCCCACTGCGCGGTGCGCATCGACTTCGGCGTCGGTGAAGAAGCGGCCGGCCTTCAGCCGCAGCCCCCGCACGCGCGGCATGTCGGCCCCTACGCCCAGCACCTGGGTGTTGGCACGACGGCTGCCCTGCAGTGCCGCCACCGATCCCGTCAGGTTCGGACTGGCGCTGTCCACATAACTCAACGCCGCAAGATGGTCCGCGTCGGCCACCACCAGCGTTTCGACTTCCGCCGAGCGCGGGTCACCGAAATCTGCGCCCGGGAAGATCTCCAGGGTGCTGGCGCCCAGCGCGTTGATCTGGGATTCAACCTGCGCTTGTGCGCCCTTGCCCAGCGCAACCACGGTCACCACCGCGGCCACGCCGATGATGATGCCGAGCATGGTCAACAGCGTGCGCAGGCGATGGGCCAGCATCGAACGCGCCGCCATGCGTGCCGCTTCGCGGACCGCAT
>NZ_JAOCGL010000159.1:0-6167 GCF_029842485.1 Stenotrophomonas sp. GD03777 | reverse complement strand
GGCAGGGCGGCTGGCCTTTTTCTTCGCTGCTTCGGCCGACGGCATGGCACTGAACAGGAACAACGCGGCAATGGCGGCGGCCAGGGCGCGGGTGGGATGCGGCATCAGGAGCTTCCGTGGAACACAGACCGTGGAGCTTGCACGATCCGGCCGCGTACGGCCAGCGTGAAGGCGCAGTCAGCTTTTTGCCGCTGGGGCTTCAGTCAGCCGCGGCCGCGGCGCGCAGGGCGGCGGCCCTATCGGCACCCAGGTAGCGGGTGATCGCACGCCGCATCAGGTACAGCAGTGGAATCAAGGCAATCGCAAAGCCCATCTTGTAGATGTAGTTGACGCTGCTGACGGCCAGGAACAGCGAGGTCGGCCAGTGCTGCGGGCCGAGCACGAAGGCGATCCAGATCACCACGAAGCTGTCCACCACCTGGGAGATCGCGGTGGATCCGGTCGCACGCAGCCACACGTGGCGCTCGCCGGTGGCCTGGCGGATGCGATGGAACACGGCCACGTCGATCAGCTGGCCGAGCAGGAAGGCCACCAGCGAACCGGCGATGGTCCACATGCCCTGGCCGAACACCGCGGCGAATGCCGCCTGGTAGTCCGGCACGCCGTGGCCGTCCATCGAGGTGACCCACCAGCTGGCCGGCGCCAGCGAGATCGCTGCGAAGGCGAACAGGAAGCCATAGGCGATCAGCACCACGGCCAGCCACGAGATGAAGCGCACGCCGCGCTTGCCGAAAAACTCGTTGATCGTGTCGGTCATGATGAACACCACCGGCCACAGCAGGGTACCGGCGGTGAAGCTGAGCGAGCCGGTCTGGCCAAACAGGTTCCAGTTCAGCGGATCGATGCCGAGGGTGTCTTCCAGCGCGAAGATCTTCACCCCGATCAGTTCGGCCAGCACGGCGTTGCCGCAGAAGAACGCGGCCAGCACGATGAACAGCAGGACCGCGCGGTCCTGCAGCGGGCGCTCGATCGGCGCCGCGGTTGTCATTCGCTGCGTTCGCCTGCGCGCGTGAACGGAACGCTGGACGGTGCGACGGCACCGCCGGAAATGATGAAGCTCATGGCCTGGTCGACGGTCCAGTCGGTCGGGGTCAGCAGCTCCACCGGCACGATCTCCAGGTAACCCGAGGTCGGGTTCGGTGTGGTTGGCACGTACACCGCGGCCAGTTCACGGTCGGTGCCGTGCTCCTTGATCACGCGGGTGACCAGCCCGACCGACTTCATGTCGCGGTGCGGGAAGTCGATCAGCACCACGCGCTGGGTGCTGCCCGGTTCGGTCTGCAACATGTCCAGCAGCTTCTTGGCGCTGTCGTAGATGATGCTGGCCAACGGAATGCGCTTGATCACCGCGCCGACCCAGCGCAGCAGGCGCTGGCCGAGCACGCGGCGGCTGGCCACGCCCACCGCCAGGATCACCAGCAGGGTGGCCAGCAGGGCGATGGTGTTCTGGATCCACTCGGCACGGACCCAACCGAGGTAATGCGGGAAGCTTGTCGCGATCTGCTCGGAAAGCGGCACCACCAATGGGCTGGAAATGCCCGAAAGCAGCACGAACACGAACTTGACCACGACCCAGGTCAGCCAGATCGGCAGCAGGGTCAGCAGGCCGGTCAGGAACAGGCGCTGCAGGGAGGGGCGGGGGACCAGGGCGGGGGCTTCGAGCGACATGCGCGCATTGTAGCGGCCACGGCCGGTCGATTACGCTGGGGGATCGACTGCGGCAACGATGCATGGAAGGGAAGCTGTGTTGAAGATTCTGCGCGGACTGGGCTGGGCCCTGGCAGGACTGCTGGTGCTGGCCATCGTGGTGTGGTGCGCCTCGCGCATGTGGCCGGTGCCGGAATCACGGCTGCAGGCCCAGCAGCGGTTGCAGGCCCGCCTGCCCGCTGATGGCCGCAACGGCTTTGCGCTGCTGTGGACACTCGCGTTCGACGATCTCGACCCGGACCAGCGCGATCAGGCGTTGGCCCGGGATGTACAGCGCTGGGAGGCGGATCCGCGCGGCAATGGCGGCGCCCGTCCGCAGCTGGCAGAAGACCACGTCGAGCTGCATTCACGGCCTTCGGCCAGCTGCGGACCGACCGCCAGTGACTGCCTCGGCCAGGTGCGTGCGGACCCGCAGCGCTTCGTCGATGCCCACGCTGGCCACCAGCAGCTGCATGCGCGCCTGGACCAGCTGGCCGATGCGGATCACTTCGTGTCGCCGTTCCGGCCAAAAGGGGAGGGCATCCTGGTGCCGATGCCGGCCTATGGTTTGGTGATCGACGCCACCAGCGCACGCGCGCTGGCGTATGTGCAGGGTGATATCGACGGTGCACTGCGTGGCAGTTGCCGGGGGCTGCAGCTGGGCCGCCGGCTGGTGACGGGCGGCAGCTACCTGGTGGAGAGCATCATCGGTGCCAGCCTGGTGCAGGCCAATGCCCAGCTGCTGGCCGACATGCTGGTCGAACTGCCGGCCGACCAACCGCTGCCAGCGGAATGCGAGCAGGCGATGAAGCCGATGCGGGCCGCCGAACAGAGCCTGTGCCGTGCGATGCAGGGCGAGTATGCGATGAGCAGGGCTGCGATCGAAACCTCGGCGCAGGAGTTCGGTGGCGTGCTGGTACTCGATCGCAGCAGCACCCTGGCGCGAGTGGCGGGCAACCTGGGCTGGGCCTGTGGCGCGGCGGCGATGACCGCGCTGGAGGCGGATCGTCCGCTGCCGGTACCGGCACCGCCGCAGCATGACTTCGGCTGCCTGTCGAACGTCATGGGGTGCGTGCTGGCCGATATCGCGGGCCCGGCCTATCCCGCCTATTCGTCACGGCCCCAGGATGCCGCCGCGATGGTGCGGCTGATCGGTGCGCAACGCTGGCTGCGACAGCAGGCCGAGGACCCTGTGGATGCGCTGAAGCGCTTGCCTGCCCAGTTCCGCTCGCAGGTGCGGACACCGCAGTTGTCGGCCGATGGCCGCCGCCTGCAGGTACCGCGGCGCTCAGCGCCGCGCAGCACCGACGAGAGCCCATGGTTGTCGGTATCGCTGGTGGCAGGGGACGCCCCGGCCGCCGCCGCGCGCGACTGAGCAGCGGCGGCCAGTGCGCGCTGTCCCCGTCATCCTCGCGGCTGCCTTCGCTCCGCAGGTGCACACGCGCATACGGGCGCATCGGAGCCTCCCTGGCAGGGCAGCAGAGGACAGCGCCCGCGCCGGATCAGCGCGCGTGTGGCTTCAACCGCAGATAGACCTGCTTGCGCACCTGGGCGACCACCTCGCCGCTGTCGTCGACGACGTCGTTGCTGAACCAGCGCAGCACCTTCTCGCCGCCCGCTGCTTCGGCACGCAGTTCGGCCAGCAGCGCATCGTCGATGCGGAACGAGGTGCGCACCGTGCCCCGGCCAGGCTTGAGGAAATCGATCGCACCGGCCCGGTCCCACACGTAGTAGTCACGGCCGAGGATGTGCAGCAGGCCCAGCATCCAGAACGGGTCGGTCATCGCGAACAGGCTGCCGCCGAAATGCGTGCCGACGTAGTTGCGGTTCCACGGGCGCAGCCGCAGCTCGACGTCGATCTGCCGGTAATCGGGCGTGATGCGGGTGACATGGATGCCGGTGAACAGGAACGGTGGCCACAGGTTGATGCCGAAGCGGAACAGGCGGGCGTTCATGCGGGTCCGGGGGCGCGAGGCGAGGCGCCCAGTCTAACCATTCGCATGCGTATGTTGCACCCCGGGCGTGTGTCCTACGGCGGCGTGCATGTCCTGCCTCATGGGCCGTCGATCATGTACCCGTCGCGGCCGTTGGCCTTGGCCTGATAAAGGGCGGTGTCGGCGCCTTCCACGAAATGGTGGGGCTGCAGTTCGCCGTCGGGCACGCGGGTGAATACGCCGATGGTGAGCGTGACGGTATCGTCGCTGCCATCGCCCGGCGCCGGCAAGGCGCGCACGCAGGCAATCAGGTCCTCGATCACCTGGCGTGCGCCCTCGGCCGGTGTATCCGGCAGCACCAGCGCGAATTCGTCACCACCGTAGCGTGCCGCCATGTCGCGCGGGCGGCGCGCATGGGCGCCGATCAGGCGGGCGACATCACGCAGCACGCGGTCGCCGACCTGGTGCCCGTGGCGATCGTTATGGCGCTTGAAGTGGTCGACGTCGATCAGCGCCAGGCTCAATGGCTTGCCGCTGCGCCGCGCTGCATCACATTCCTGCTGCAGCGACTGCTCGAAGCGGAGGCGGTTGCCCAGGCCGGTAAGGGCGTCGCGGTTGGCCTGGCGGTGCCAGGCCGAGATCCGCCACACCGCCCAGACCAGCAGTGCCAGCGTCACGCCCAGCATCGCGCTGGCCGGCGCCCACCACAGGTCACTCGTGCGCAGCAGCAGCCAGCTCAGCAGGGCAGGCATCGGCAACGAACACAGCGCGACCAGCCAGGGCAGGCGCAGGCCGAGCAGGATCACGCACAGCGCCACCAGCACACCGCTGATGGCGTGCTGCCAGGCATGCGGTAGAACATCGATCTGCTTGTGCTGCAGCAGCATCGAGGTGATGTTGGCCTGGTACTCGCTGCCGCTCATCCAGAACTCGCGGGTGGTCGGGGTCAGCAGGCGGGGCGCGATGCCGCTGGCCGTCATGCCAACTACGATGCGGCGGCCATGCAGCATCGCCATGTCCACGTGGCCATCGAGAACGTCCGCATAGGACACCTGTGGCAGCCGCTCGGGGGGGCCGGCGTAGCGCACGCGAACGTAATCGTCGCGACGCCATTGATAGGGCGAGCCCAGTTCCGGGTCGGGATCGGGCAGGCCGCGTACGGCACCGGCAGGCAGGTCGGCCAGTGCCAGGCCCAGTGCCGGCCAGTGCGGCTGGCCGATACCTGCGTGCAGATAGACGCCACGGGCGACGCCGTCGCCATCCACCTCGACATCGGTGTGGCCAATGGCGGCAGCACTGGCAGCGATCTGTGGGATCGGCAGCATTTCCTCGGCCATGCGGTCGCCGGCCGCCGGTGCGGCCAGCACCGGCAGCACCACCCGGCCATTGCGTCGGATGGCGGCCGCCAGTTGATCATCCTGTCGGCTGTCACGGCGATCCGGTTCGGACAGCATCAGGTCCAGCGCGACGCGTTCGGCGCCGGCATCGGTCAGGCGGTCAAGCAGGCGTGCATGCACCGAGCGTGGCCAGGGCCACTGGCCGATGCGCTGCAGGCTGCCTTCGTCGATGGCGACGATCAGCACGCTGGGATCGGGGCGGTACTCCCAGTTGCCGACCAGCGCATCATAGGCCGCCTCGTCCTGCCGCCACAGCCATTGTCCCTGGCTGGCCACGATGGTCAGCACGCCGGCCAGCAGGGCCAGCAGGATCCGCTTCGACCATGGCAGCGGCGAGCGCCTCACAACAACAACCAGAGCAGCAGGGCACCGCCACCCGCGCCGTAGCACAGGCGGCACGGCAGCGGGACCTGCTGGGCAGGCGAGAACGCGCTGGCGTGGCCGTCATCGTCGATGTACTGCACGCGTACATGCAGGGTGCCGCTCCACGGGCGCTTGAAGCTCACCTGCGGCTGATCCACGGTTTCGTCGACCAGCGGTGCCTTGAAGTCGCCGCGGCGATCCACCTGCACCCGGTAGCGTTGGCCTTCGCTGCCGGCCTGCCAGCGCAGCGTCAGCTCGCCGTGTGCGGCCTCGGGCGGTTGCAGTGCCGGGTCCACTGGTTCATTGCTCAGCTGCAGCGGCAACGCCTGGCCATAGCGGCCCTGTCGGCCTTCGCCATCGCGCGAAGCCACGCGCCAGTAGTACTGGCCGGGCGGCAGCGGTCGCGTCAGGCGCAGGTCGGTCGCATGGGTGGCCTGCTCCTGCAGGGGCTGCAGGAAGCTGGGCTCGGTGGCGATCTGCAGGACGCTGCTGCGCGCACCGGGGGCCTGGCTCCAGCGGAAACGCGGGCGGTCGCTGTTGATCGTCTGCCCATGCAGCGGCGATACGGTCAGCGGCGGTGGTGGCTGGTCACCGAGCTCGAAATCGGCGCTGGCATCCAGGCCTTCGACCCCCTGGGCGTCGACCGCGCGCAACAGGATGCGCAGTTGGCCAGGCGGCAGATCGCCGATCGCCAGCCGGGTGTCGGCGGTGGTGGCGGCGAACAGCAGGATCTCCGGCGTTGCCGCCTGCACCACTTCCACCCGGTAATGATCGGCGCCATTGACCG
>NZ_JAOCGL010000158.1:0-6335 GCF_029842485.1 Stenotrophomonas sp. GD03777 | reverse complement strand
CCACCGAGGTCGGCGCAGGCTTCGATGCGGCCACCACGGGGCGCGGTGCCGGGCGGGTATCGCGGCTGTAGCTGATGCTGCTGCAGCGCGCGCCGGCCATTCGCTTGCTCACGTAGCTGGTGACCCCGTCGGCGCCCTGGCACTTGTACAGGGTGCCAGCGCTGGCCGGCGCAGCGGTCAGCGCAGCGATGATGATCGCCGTTGTCCCCAGTATCCCCTTCATGCCGCGAGTGTCCCAGCTTCGCCGGGGCTTGCCAAGCGATGTGGCTCAGCCTGTGACCGGCGGCACAGCCAGCACCTGGCCCAATCCGGTCAAACGCTGTGCCAGCTCATCGCGCAGGCCCGGCGGTGTGGTCCACAACGCCACCGGCACCCGGTCCAGGCTGAGGATCTGCGCCAGCATCATGCCGCGGCTCTCGGCGCCCATGCGCAACAGGCAATGGTCGGCACCATCAGCCTCCAGCACACCACACCACGGCGGGATGCGCCCTTCCAGCTCGGTGCGGCTGCCGGCCAGGCGGACAATGGCCTGCAGCGCGAAGGGCGCCTGGCTGACCGCCTGCCGCACCATCACGTCCGGGGGCGCGGGCGGGCGCCGATGCATGCCCGGCCCGGCGCATTCGCGCACCGCGCCCATCCGGTCCACGCGCAGGGTGCGCCAGTCCTGGCGGCCCAGGTCCCAGGCCAGCAGGTACCAGCGCCGCCCATAGTTGACCAGGTGCTGCGCCTCGACCTCGCGCTGGGTCACCTCCTCCTGCGCACTGCGGTACTCGAAGGCCAGCCGTGACGCCTGCCGGCAGTGCTGGGCCAGCCGTCCCAGCAGGCGTGCGTCGGTGGAGGGAAGGTCGGACAGGGTGGCCGTCGCCGCATGCACCTCGCCGGCCTGCCGCCGGCGACGGGTGGGGACCAGCGGATCGAGCTTGGACAGCAGGCCCCGCGCGGTGTCGTCGATGCCAGCGACGGTCGCGGACGCGGCACGCAGGGCGATCGCCAGGGTCGTCGCCTCGTCCTCGTCCAGCAGCATCGGCAGCACCGGTGCCCCTGCCCCGAGCTGATAGCCGCCGCCGACCCCCGATGAGGCCCGCACCGGATAGCCCAGTTCGCGCAGGCGTTCGATATCACGGCGGATACTGCGCCGGTCCACGCCCATGCGCTCGGCCAGCTCAGCCCCGGACCACTGGCGGCGGGCCTGCAGCAGGGCGATCAGGCGCAGCAGTCGATGGGCGGTATGGCACATGAAGAATCGAGGACAGAAGTCGTCCGCAATAGTGCCTCAGGATGGCTTCCAGTTCACCCACCCACCGCAAGGAGCAATGCCATGAACTCACGCCAGATCACCCTGTACCACGCCGCCAGATCCCGTTCGAGCGGCGCCGTGGCCCTGCTCGAAGCGCTGGGTGCCGACTACCGCATGCAGGTGCTGGACCTGAAGGCCGGTGCCAACCTGGCCCCGGCCTATCTGGCCATCAACCCGATGGGCAAGGTGCCGGCCATCGTCCACAACGGCGCACTGGTGACCGAGCAGGTCGCCATTTATCTGTACCTGGCCGACCTGTATCCGGAGGCCGGGCTGGCCCCGCCGATCGGCGACGCCCTGCGCGGCCCCTACCTGCGCTGGATGGCCTTCTACGGTGCCTGTTTCGAGCCGGCGATGATCGACAAGGCGATGCACCGCGAGCCGCCGCCGCGCCTGATGTCGCCGTACAACGACGCCGAGACCGTGCTGCAGGTGGTCGAGGCCCAGCTGGCGCAGGGCCCGTACCTGCTCGGCGAGACGATGAGTGCCGCCGACGTGCTGTGGGGCAATGCGCTGGCCTGGACCACGGCCTTCGGCCTGGTGCAGCCTGCGCCGGCCACGGCTGATTACATCGCACGGATGAGCGCGATGACCGCCTTCGACCGTTCGCGGCAGATCGATGCGGAGCTGGCGGCCGCGTAAGCAGCCCCCCCTTGTAGAGCCGAGCCCGCGCTCGGCTGCTCTTCCCGCTTCCCATGGGGCAGCAGCCTGGCATGGCCTGGCTCTACTGAAGCCAGCCGAGCGTGGGCTCGGCTCTACAAGGGCGCGGCGGCTGGCGCGGGATGCGGGTAGAATTGCCCGCTTTCCCGCCACCCGAATGGATTAAGCGCCATGACCGGGACGCCAGACGTCTTTCCGCCCGCCACGCCGGGCGGTACCCCGCTCGTTGCCCTGCCCGCTGGTCCGCGCAAGCCTGACCAGGTCAAGGGCAAGCTGTACATCAAGACCCACGGTTGCCAGATGAACGAGTACGACTCGGCCAAGATGGCCGACGTGCTTGCCGCCAGCGATGGCCTGGAACTGACCGACAGCCCGGACGACGCCGACGTCATCCTGGTCAACACCTGCTCCATCCGCGAGAAGGCGCAGGAGAAGGTGTTCAGCCAACTCGGCGTGTGGAAGGGCCTGAAGAACAAGGGCCGCGAGGTCATCATCGGCGTGGGCGGCTGCGTTGCCTCGCAGGAAGGCGAAGCGATCATCAAGCGCGCCCCGTTCGTGGACCTTGTGTTCGGTCCGCAGACCCTGCATCGCCTGCCGGAACTGATCCGCGCACGCCGCGAGCAGAAGCGCCCGCAGGTGGACATCAGCTTCCCCGAGATCGAGAAGTTCGACCGCCTGCCCGAGCCACGCGCCGAAGGTGCCTCGGCGTTCGTGTCGATCATGGAAGGCTGTTCCAAGTACTGCTCGTTCTGCGTGGTGCCTTACACCCGCGGCACCGAAGTCAGCCGCCCGTTCGAGGACGTGGTGGTGGAAGTGGCGCAGCTCGCCGCGCAGGGCGTGCGCGAGATCAACCTGCTCGGCCAGAACGTCAACGCCTATCGCGGCCCGTATGGAGACGGTGAGTTTGCCGACCTCGGCCTGCTGATCCGCACCATCGCCGAGATCGATGGGGTCGGCCGCATCCGCTTCACCACCTCGCACCCGCTCGAGTTCAGCGATTCGCTGATCGATGCGTTCCGCGACGTTCCGCAGCTGGCCAACTTCCTGCACCTGCCGGTGCAGGCCGGCAGCGACCGCGTGCTGTCGGCGATGAAGCGCGGCTACACCGCGCTGGAATTCAAGTCGAAGATCCGCAAGCTGCGCGCGGTGCGCCCGGACATTTCAATCAGCTCGGACTTCATCGTCGGCTTCCCCGGCGAGACCGATGCCGACTTCGAGAAGACCATGAAGCTGATCGAGGACATCGGCTTCGACCACAGTTTCTCCTTCATCTATTCGCGTCGACCGGGTACGCCGGCGGCCGATCTGGAGGACACGATCAGCGATGCCGAGAAGCATGCGCGTCTGTCGCGCCTGCAGGAGCGCATCAATGCGCACGCCGCCAGCATCTCGCAGAAGATGGTCGGTACCGTGCAGACCGTGCTGGTGGAAGGGCCGTCGCGCAAGAATCCGAACGAACTGACCGGCAAGACCGAGAACATGCGGTCGGTGAATTTCCCGGCGCCTGCGCGCCTGATCGGGCAGTTCGTGGATGTGGTGATCACCGAAGCGCTGACCAATTCGCTGCGCGGGCGCGTGGTGGCGGAATAAGTCCCCGGCAAAGGGGGTCGGAGCCCCTGCGGGGATCCGACCCCCTGCCTTCAATCCAGGCGCTTGCGGAAACGCAGGATCGCCAGGGTCATCATCACCACGATGAAGGCCAGCAGCGCCAGTGCGTCGTGCCACAGCTCCCACAGCGAGGCGCCGCGCAGCATGATGCCGCGCACCAGGCGCAGGAAGTGGGTCAACGGCAGCACTTCGGCCAGCCACTGCACCGGCCGCGGCATGCCGGCGAACGGGAACATGAAGCCCGACAGCAGGATCGACGGCAGGAACAGGAACAGGGTCATCTGCATCGCCTGGAACTGCGAACGCGCGCGCGTGGAGATCAGCAGGCCCAGCGCCAGGTTGGCCAGCACCAGCAGCACCGCGGCCAGGTAGATGTCGAGCAGGCTGCCGCGAATCGGCACCTGGAACAGCCAGGTGCCCAGCACCAGCACCAGCGTGGTCTGCAGCAGACCGATCGCTGCATAGGGCAGCACCTTGCCGACCATCAGTTCGCTGCGCGATACCGGCGTGGCGATCAGCAGTTCCATGTTGCCGCGCTCGCGTTCGCGCACCACCGCCACCGCCGTGAACATCACCAGGGTCATGGTCAGGATCACCCCGATCAGGCCGGGCACGATGTTCACCGCCGAGCGCCGTTGCGGGTTGTAGAAACTGGTCACGCTGACCTGGCCACCGGCAATGCTGCCTTCGCGCAGCGGCCGCGTATTGCTGGTCGGGCGCGTATCCAGTGGCACCTGCGCCAGCTGGATCGCCGCACTCTGCACCACGGTGTCGCTGCCATCGACCAGCACCTGTACCGCTTCGCGTCCATCGAAGCGGCGACGCTCGAAGTCCGCCGGCACCACGATGCCGACGCTGATCTCGCCGCGGCGCAGCGCCTGCATCAGCTGGTCCGGCGTGTAGGCCTCGCTGCGTGGCGTGATCACGCCGGTGGCGACCATGTCCTGCACCAGCGCGCGTGAGGCGGCGCTGTTGGCCTGGTCGGCGATACCCGCATCGAGGTGGCGCAGGTTGAGGTTGATCGCATACCCGAACAGCAGCAGCTGCATCACCGGAATGCCGACGATCATCGCCAGCGTGATGCGGTCGCGGCGCAGCTGCCGCAGCTCCTTGAGCATGATCGCCCACAGCCTGCGCAGGTTCATGCCGCTGGCTCCCTGCCACGGCCACGGGTGGCGGCCACGAACACGTCCTCCAGGTTCGGCGCCACGATTTCGATATGCGCTTGCGGGTCGGCGCTGGCCAGCGCGCGCCGCAGCGCCGCGACATCCGCTGCGCCTTCGTTGCACAGCACGCGCAGATGGGTGCCGATCTGCGCCACGCTCAGCACGCCGGGCAGCTCGGCCAGCACGCGGCTGGCCTGGCGTGGCTGCGATGACGTGACCTGCAGCGTTCGTCCTTGCAGCCGTGAACAGAGCTCGGCCGGCGTGCCGTCGGCCACCAGTGCGCCGCGATCAAGGATCGCCAGGCGATGGCAGCGCTCGGCTTCGTCCATGTAATGGGTCGACACCAGCACCGTGGTTCCCGCGTCGGCCAGTTCGAACAGGGCCTCCCAGAAATCGCGGCGCGACTCGGGATCGACCGCGCTGGTCGGCTCGTCCAGGAACAGCAGTTCGGGCGAATGCACCACGGCGCCGGCCAGGGCCAGGCGCTGCTTCTGCCCGCCGCTGAGCGTACCGGCCAGCTGCGGCTGCCGGTCCTGCAACCGGTACTGCTGCAGCAGCGCATCGACCCGTTGCCGGGCCTGGTTGCGCGGCAGGTCCTGGATGGCGGCGAGGAATTCCAGGTTCTCGCGTACCGACAGGTCTTCGTACAGCGAGAAGCGCTGGGTCATGTAGCCGATGCGCCGGCGCAGTGCTTCGGCCTGCTCGGGAACCGTCAGGCCCAGCACCTCGATCTGCCCCGCACTGGGTTCCAGCAGGCCGCACAGCATGCGGATGGTGGTCGACTTGCCTGACCCGTTCGGGCCCAGGAAGCCGTACACCTGCCCGCGCGGGACGGTCAGGTCGACCTTGTCCACGGCCAGCAGTTCACCGAAGCGGCGAGTCAGGCCCTGCGCATGCACCGCGATGTCCGCACCGGTGTTCAGAAGCGCACCTGCACCGGCAGTCCGGCCGGAAGCTTCTGCATGTCGCTGGCTGCATCCACGTCGATCTCGGCGAGGTAGCTCAGGCGCTCGACGTCATCGCCGGTGAGTGCGTAGTACGGGGTGAATGAAGGCTCGCTGCGGATCGCGCGCACATGGCCCTTCAGTACGGCGCCCCCTCCCTCCAGCTGTATCTGCGCTGGCTGACCGACCTTGACCTGCAGGCGCAGCGGCTGCGGCAGGTAGACGCGCGCATAGGGGCGCTCGCCGACCAGCATCACCGCCAGCGGCGCCCCGATCGGTGCCTGGTCACCCTGCCGGTAGGGCAAGGCATCGATCACGCCATCGCGCGGTGCGCGCAGCTGCAGCTTCTGCAGGTTGACGCCCTGCACCACCTGCTGCGCCTGTGCGGCGTCGGCGGCCGCCTGGCCCTGAGCGATGTCCTGCGCGCGACTGCCGTGCACCCGTTCCAGCCAGGCCTGCTCGGCGGCACGCACGCTGGCCGCGGCATTGCCGGCGGCTGCCCGTGCACGGTCCAGCTCGGCGGCGGCGATCAGGCGCTGGCGTGCCAATGGCTGCACCCGACGATAGTAGGCAGTGGCTTCAGCAGACTGCGCGCGCAACGCGGCCAGTTGTGCCTGGGCCTGTGCGATCTGTTCCTGCCGCGGGCCGAGCTTCAGCTCT
>NZ_JAOCGL010000157.1:0-6407 GCF_029842485.1 Stenotrophomonas sp. GD03777 | reverse complement strand
TTCGCGCAGGACACCCAGCTGTCGATCCGTGGCTTTGGTGCGCGCTCGACCTTCGGTGTGCGTGGGGTGCGGGTGTTGATCGACGGGGTGCCGGCGACCATGCCCGACGGACAGGGCCAGCTGTCGCATGCCAGCCTGCTCGGTGCCGAACGGATCGACGTGCTGCGCGGACCGTTCTCGGCGCTGTACGGCAATTCCTCCGGCGGCGTGCTGCAGGTCTGGAGCGCACAGGGCCAGGCCGGCGACCCGTGGCGGCTGCGCGTCAACGCGGGTGCCGACAACACGCTCAGCGTCGGCGCGCAACTGAAGGGTGCCGGCCGTGTTCTGGATTACAACATCGCCGCCAATCACTTCCGCACCGATGGCTGGCGCGACCACAGCCGTGCCCGCCGCGAATCGCTCGCTGCGCGTATCGGTGGCGATCTCGGCGGGGGGCGGCTGGAGCTGCTGCTCAATGCCTTCGACGCCCCCGATGCGCAGGACCCGCTGGGCCTGAGCCGTACCCAGGTGGCGGCCGATCCGCGCCAGGCCACCGCCGTGGCGCACCAGTACAACACCCGTAAATCGGTGCGCCAGCAGCAGGCTGGCCTGCGCTGGACCCGTGAAACCAGGGCGCAGCGTTGGCAGCTGATGGGCTATGCCGGCCAGCGCGCGGTACGCCAGTACCTGCCGATCCCGCCGGCAGCTCAGACCAACAGCCCGTTGCATGCCGGCGGGGTGATCGACCTGGAGGGCGGCTATGGCGGGCTGGACGCGCGCTGGGGCTGGCACGGCGACCTCGCCGGCCGACCGCTGGATCTGGTGGCCGGGCTCAGCGCCGACCGCCAGCGCCAGCATCGCACCGGCTACGAGAACTTCATCGGCAGCACTTTCGGCGTGCGTGGGCGGCTGCGCAGAGACCAGATCGACACCGTGCAGAACGTCGATCAGTTCGCCCAGGCGTGGTGGCAGTGGAGTCCACGCTGGTCATTGCTGGCTGGCGTGCGTCACAGCGCCGTGCGCTTCGAATCCGACGATCGCTACATCACCGCCCGCAACCCGGACGACAGCGGCCACCGCCGCTACCAGGCCACCACGCCGGTGGCCGGAATCAGCTTCGAGGCCAGCCCGCAGTGGCGACTGCACGCGGCGGTGGGCCGTGGCTTCGAGACGCCCACCTTCAACGAGCTGGGGTATCGCGCCGACGGGCAGGCGGGACTGGCGCTGGATCTGGCGGCGGCGCGCAGCCGCAGCCTGGAGGTGGGCAGCAAATGGCATGCACAGGACGGAACCCAGCTCGATATCAGCCTGTTCCGCGCAGATACCGACGATGAGTTGGCAGTTGCCAGCAACATCGGCGGACGCAGCACCTATCGCAACATCGGCCGCACCCGCCGCCAGGGTGTGGAACTGGGCTACCGGCAGCCGTTGGCAGAACAGTTGGAACTGCAGGTGGCCTGGACCTGGCTGCAGGCGCAGGTGCGTGCGCCGTACCTGACCTCGAACACCTGGGTTTCCGCCGGCAGCCGCTTGCCCGGCGTACCGCGCCAGCAGGCGTTTGCCCGGCTGCAGTGGACCCCGGCCGACTGGCAGTGGGCGCTGGAGGCCGCCGCCAGCACCGATACCCTGGTCAACGACGTGGCCACGGAGCGGGCGCCGGGCTACGCGTTGCTGAACCTGGAGGCCGGTCGTTTCTGGACACTGCCAGGTGGCGACCTGCGCGCCTTCGCCCGGCTGGAGAACGTGCTGGACCAGGCCTACATCGGCTCGGTGATCGTCAACGACGGCAACGGGCGCTTCTACGAACCGGGGCCCGGGCGCCGGGCCAGCGTGGGCCTGCAATGGTCGTGGCGCTGAAAGGGGTAGTGCGGGCCGCTGGCCGGCATCGCGCCGTGCACGACGGCAGGAGGTTGCCGGCCAGCGGCTGGCACTACCCGTAAATCGGGGGCCTTGGCCGGCATCGCGCCGCGCAGGGCGTCAGGGGGTTGCCGGCCAGGGGCCGGCACTACCCGTCAGTCGGGCGCCTTGGCCGGTACGAACGGCGAGGTCGGGTCGCTGGCCGGGAAGGTCTCCTCCAGCGCCTCGTCCTGGTTGTCGCTGGCGCGCTGCTTGCGTTCGCGACGTTTGAGCGGGCTTTCCTGGCCGCCGCGATGGCGGTCGCCGCCATCCTTGCGGTCCTGGGCGGCCTGTTCAGCCTCGTGCTTCACCGGCAGATGGTCGCCACCGTGCTCGGCGTCGTAGAAAGGTGCGCCGGTGCCGCGGTAGTCGGCATTGTCGGCATCGCGCTTGCCGCGCTGTTCACCGGGAATGGGCGGGTGGTTTTCCCGCAACGGGTCTCGGGAATTCTCTCGGCTCATGGTCTGGCTACCTGCGCTCGGGGCTCCCACTACACCGCGCCACAGGTAAAGCCGCCGCGAACCCGGCGTCATGAACATCTCGCTCACCCCCCGGTAACGGCACCGCGCGTATTCCTGCCCACCCGCCCCCGCTGCAGGAGCCGGCCATGCCCCGTCTTGAACGACCCGCAACGTCCGTGTTCAACGCCCTGCTCGATCCGCTCGGCCAGCGCAGCGCGCAGCGCCGTACGCGTCGCCATGAAGACCCCCAGGCGGTGGCGCAGGACTACCTGCAGTACATGCTCAGCGACTACGAGGAGCGCCGCGGGCAGAGCCACCGGAACTGGCGCGACCTGTGCCCGGTGTATGCCTTCGCGTTGACCACGCATGCCGCGGATTGGCCACGCGGTGATGCCGCCGATACCTGCGAGGAACTGGCCGAGCACTGGGAACAGATGCGCGGGCAGTCACGCTTGGGCTGGTCGCAGGCGCGGCCGGTGGTGGAAGACGCCTGGCGCGCGCTGGACCATATTCCGGCGGCGGCGGTGAGGCCGTTGCTGCAGTAGTGCCGGCCGCTGGCCGGCAACCCCAGGAAACTTCAGGCCGCGAGCTCTGCCGGCCAGCGGCCGGCACTACCGCATCTGCGTAGAACCCACGTGCACGGTATCGACACGGGTGGTTTACACCGCCCATCCGAAGCTGGATGCCCTGCCCCGCCAAAGGTACGCCCATGGCCCCCCCGATCTGGACCGGCACGCTGTCGTTTGGCCTGCTCAACGTGCCGGTGTCGCTGATGTCCGGCGAACGCAAGGTCGACCTGCAGTTCCGCATGCTCGATTCCCGCGATCGCAAACCGATCCGTTTCGAACGGGTCAACGCCGACACCGGCGAGGAGGTGCCCTGGAAGGACATCGTCAAAGCCTATGAGTACGACAAGGGCAGTTATGTCGTGCTGGAGGAAGGCGATATCCGGTCTGCGGCACCGGAAAGCCACGAAGCGGTGGAGGTGGAATCGTTCGTGGATGCCGCGCAGATCGACCCGCGCTACTACGAGAAACCCTACCTGCTGGTGCCCGGCAAGAAGGCCGAAAAGGGCTACGTGCTGCTGCGCGAGACACTGCGCAGTACCGGCAAGGTGGGCATCGCCCGGGTGGTGGTGCGTACCCGCGAATACCTGTGCGCGGTGATGCCGCATGCGGACGCGCTGGTGCTGATGATCCTGCGCTATCCGCAGGAACTGGTGGATCCCGAAGATTACAAGCTGCCCACCGGAAAGCTCGCCGATTACCGCATCAGCAGCAAGGAAACGGCGATGGCCGAGCAGTTGATCGAGTCGATGTCCGGTGATTGGGATCCGTCGCAGTACCACGACGAATTCCGCGAGCGCCTGCAGCAGGTGCTGAACAAGCGCATCAAGTCCAAGGGCGGTACCACCCGGGTGGAGGATGAGCCTGTATCGCGCGAGGATTCCACCACCAACGTGGTCGATTTCATGGCGCTGCTGCAGAAGAGCCTGGATGCGAACAAGCGTACGCCGGCGAAGAAGATGGCAACGCGGAAAGCAGCCACCAAGCCGACGGTAAAGAAGGCCGCAAAGAAGGCAACGAAGAAGGCCGCAAAGAAAACCGCTGCACGGCGCAAGGCAGGTTGAGCCATGTCGTTGCACCAGTACCGGCGAAAGCGCCGACTTGGCGGTGGCTTCGGGCAGACACCGGAACCTGACGACACGCCCGCACACGGCAACCCGAAGCGGCGGCCGATCTTCGTCATACAGCTGCACCATGCCACTTCGCGGCACTATGACTTCCGCCTTGAGATGGACGGTGTGCTGAAAAGCTGGGCGGTGCCGAAGGGTCCTTCGCTTCGCGTTGGTGACAAGCGGCTGGCCGTGGAAGTGGAAGACCATCCGCTGTCCTACGCCGGTTTCGAAGGAGATATTCCCGAAGGCCACTACGGCGCTGGCCACGTGGAGGTCTTCGATCACGGCACATGGGCCTGCGAAGGCGATCCACTGCAGGCACTGGCAGCGGGAAAGATCGACTTCGTGCTGCATGGGCAACGCCTGGCTGGCGGCTGGAAGCTGGTGCGCACAGCGATGAAGGGACGCCAGGTACAGTGGTTGTTGATCAAACGCGACGACGAGGAAGCGCGTGATGCCGAAGCAGATGATCTGCTCCAATCCCCCATGCCGAAACGCACATCCGCAGTGAGCAAGCGCACGGTGGGCAAGTCAACGCGCGCCGCACCGGCTGCACGATCGGCGACCCGCAAGGCCGATGCGCGTTGGCATGCGCGAGCGCTGAACCTGGACGGCGCGCGTGACACGCCCTACCCGCGTGCTTTCAAGCCACAGTTGACCGATCATCGCGACAGTGCACCGGACGGCGAGCGCTGGTTGCATGAGATCAAGTGGGATGGCTATCGCCTGCTGGCCGATCTGCACGAAGGCAAGGTGACGCTGCGCTCCCGCAACGGCCTGGATTGGACCGGTGATTTCCCCGAGGTGGTACAGGCCGTGCAGGCACTGCCGGTGCGGGATGCGCGCCTGGACGGTGAGCTGGTGGTGCTGGGCTGGGATGGACGCAGCGACTTCGCCGCGCTGCAGCGCGTGATCGACGGGAGTTCGAAGCAACCGTTGCGCTACATCGTTTTCGATCTGCCGGGTGTGGCCGGCGTGGACATCAGTCGTTCACCGCTGCTGGAGCGCAAGGCGCTGCTGAAGGATCTCATCGGTCCCACGCCCGGAACCCTGGCCTTCAGCGAGCACGTGATCGACCATGGCCCGCAGGTATTCGATGCCAGCGGCAAGGCGGGATTCGAAGGCATCGTCAGCAAGCAGGTGGATGCGCCCTACGTGAACACCCGTGCACGCAGCTGGGTGAAGGTGAAGCACGAAGACACCGACGAGTTCGCGATTGTCGGCTACACGGCACCGAAGGGCTCCCGGGTGGGGTTCGGCTCGCTGCTGCTGGCGACGCCGGACAAGGGCGCCTTGCGCTATGTGGGCCGCGTTGGCACCGGCTTCGACGACGAAAGCCTGCGCGCGCTGCACAAGGCGCTGCAGCCGTTGGCGGTGAAGACGCCTGTGCTGCAGCTGCCGGCGCACGTGCCGTTCCGCGCCGCCAGCGTGCGCTGGGTGAAGCCGGTGACGGTGGCGGAGGTGGCATTCCGTGGCTGGGGCAAGGAAGGCCTGCTGCGCCAGGCCAGTTTCAAGCGGCTGCGCAGCGACAAGCAGAAGGAGGACCTGGGAGTGGCCGTCTCGAGTGCTGAAGCCGGGGGCGAGGTCCAGATCACCCATCCAGAGCGGGTGGTGTTCCCAAGGCAGAAGCTCAGCAAGGGCGACGTGGCGGACTACTACCAGCGCGTGGCGCGCTGGATCCTGCCCGAAATTGTCGGGCGGCCCTTGTCACTGCTGCGCTGCCCGGATGGCGTGGGCAAGGCCTGCTTCTTCCAGAAGCACCATGGCCCCGGCCTGGGCGATGCCGTGCACGCGGTGCCCCTTCAGCAGAAGAGCGGCCGCGAGGACTACGTCTACATCGACGATGTGCGGGGCCTGCTGCAACTGGTGCAGATGAACACCCTGGAGCTGCATCCGTGGGGCGCGACCGTGGCCGATCCCGAGCACCCGGATCGCTTGGTGTTCGACCTCGATCCCGGTGAAGGGGTGGGTTGGGCAGAGGTGAAAGCTGCTGCGCGTGATGTCCGTGACCGCCTGCAGGAAGTCGGCCTGAAGAGTTTCGTGCGGCTGTCCGGTGGCAAGGGCGTGCACGTGGTGGTGCCGCTGCGGCCCAAGGCCGACTGGGAACAGGCCAAGGCGTTCTGTGAGGCGTTCGCCCGGGCGATGGCGGAGCGGGCGCCCGACCGCTACGTGGCGACAATGAGCAAGGCCAAGCGTGGCGGCGTCATTTTCATCGACTGGCTGCGCAATACGCGGGGTGCCACCAGTGTGTGCTCGTGGTCGTTGCGTGCGCGCGATTCCGCCGGTGTGGCAGTACCGCTGCGCTGGGATGAACTGGCTCGTATCAGTGCCGCCGACGCATTTCCCATGGGCAAGGCGCTGGCGAGGGCGCAACGCCTGAAGAGTGACCCATG
>NZ_JAOCGL010000156.1:0-6467 GCF_029842485.1 Stenotrophomonas sp. GD03777 | reverse complement strand
ACCACCACCCGGACCACGACCGCCCGGACGGGCGCCCTGTGCCGGCTTTGGGCTGCCATACGGGTTGAAACCCGGGGTTGCATGGTCGGACGGGAAGCTCGGGGCGTTGCCCGGATGACCGTACGGGTGCTTGTTGCCCTGGCCCTGCGAGCGGTTGCCGGCACCGGCCGGACGACCCTGACCGCCTGCGCCGCCACGGCCTTCACCACCGAAACCGCCACGGCCCTGGCCGCCACCGGCGCCCGGGCCCTTCGGCTTGCCGTACGTACGGCCTTGGCCGCCTGCGCCCGGACCACGGGCACCCGGGCCACGTGCGCCCGGGCCGGCATTGCGATGGCCGCTCGGGCCGGTGCTCACGCCATCGGGCACGTACCAGGTGCGGAACGCGGCCGGATTGCCTTCCGGCAGCGAACGGTCATTCTTCGGCGCGCGCTGCTTGAACGGCTTCTGCGACTGCTTGGCCGCTGCTTCACCGCTGACCGTCAGGCCGCCCTTGAAGCCGCCACCCTTGCCGCCGCGACCACGGCCGCGGTCTTCGCGGACGTTGTCGAAACGGCGCAGCTCGCGACCTTCGTCAGCGGTGTTATGGCCATTGACGTAGGCATTGCCGCGGCCACCTTCGCGCACGCGCACGGTGGTCTTTGCGGCGCGGCGCTGGCCGATCACCGGCTGCAGCGTCAATGCCGACGGAGCGCCTTCTTCCAGCTTCAGCTGCGCACGCAGCGCTTCCACCTGAGCGGTGCCCAGTTCCACCGAATGGCCACGGGCCAGTTCGCGCGGCAGGCTCACCTTGCCATAGCGGGTGCGCTTCAGGCGGCTGACCTGGCAGCCCTGCGATTCCCACAGGCGGCGCACTTCGCGGTTGCGGCCTTCCTTCACCACGACGCGGAACCAGTCGTGAGAATCGGTGCCGCCGATGCGTTCGATCTCATCGAACTTGGCCGGACCGTCTTCCAGTGCGACGCCACGGCTGAGGCGGTCGACGATGGCGTCGGAGACCTTTTCCTCGCCTTCCGGTGCACGCACGCGCACCACGTACTCGCGCTCGACCTCGAACGACGGGTGCATCATGGCGTTGGCCAGCTCACCGTCGGTGGTGGCCAGCAGCAGGCCGGTGGTGTTGATGTCCAGGCGGCCGATGGCGATCCAGCGCGCGCCCTTCAGCGGCGGCAGCGACTCGAACACGGTCGGGCGGCCTTCGGGATCTTCGCGGGTGGTCACCTGGCCTTCCGGCTTGTTGTAGACCAGCACGCGCGACGGCTCGGCCAGGGCAGTGGCGACGAAGCCGCGGCCATCCAGTTCGATCCTGTCGCCGCTCTTGACCGACATGCCGGTCTGCGCGACTTCACCGTTGACCTTGACCAGGCCTTCGGCGATGCGCTGTTCCAGCGCGCGGCGCGAGCCGAGGCCGGCCTGGGCCAGCACCTTGTGCAGGCGCTCTTCCAGCTTGAACTGTTCGGAGGTGGCTTCGCGCTTCAGCGAGAGCTTGTTACGGGGGGTGTCACTCATCAGTTTTGCTCCGGCCGACGGTTTCGAGGTCGGCCTCTGGTTCGGAATCGGCTTGGTCAACAGCCACGGTCGTCATCGCGACGGCGTTGTCTTCGCGTTCGTTCACTGGCACCGCGCGCTCGCCCGGCGCGGAATCGGGGTGCCCATCATCGAGGGGCGAAGGTGCTTGCTCATCGGAGGCCGATGCAGGGGCTGCATTGGCGGAATCGGGGGTGTCACTGCCGGCCAGGCCGGCGTCATCGTTCGCGGCAACGCCATCGGCGCTGGCCGAGATGTCCGGACCCTCGGCACCGGCCACGGCCGGTGCATCACGATCCAGGGCCAGCTGCGGTTCCAGCTCGCCCAGGTCCTTCAGTTCCGACAGCGGCGGCAGTTCGTCCAGCCGCTTCAGCCCGAAGTAGTCCAGGAAGCCCTTGGTGGTGCCGAACAGCGCCGGCTTGCCGGGCACGTCGCGGTGGCCGACCACGCGGATCCATTCGCGTTCTTCCAGCGCCTGGATGATGTTGCTGCTGACCGCCACGCCGCGCACCTGCTCGATCTCGCCGCGGGTGATCGGCTGCCGGTAGGCGATCAGCGCCAGGGTTTCCAGGGTGGCGCGGGTGTAGCGGGTCTTGCGTTCGGTCCACAGCCGGCTGATCCAGCCATGTACTTCGCTGGTGACCTGGTAGCGGAAGCCGGAGGCGACCTCGACCAGTTCCACGCCACGACCTTCGCAGGCCTCGCGCAGGCGCTCCAGCGCACGTTCGATGCTGCCCGGCGGTGCCGGTTCCTCTTCCGGAAACAGGTCCTTCAGCTGGGCCAGGGTGAGTGGCTGGCTGGAGGCCAGCAGGGCACCCTCGACAATGCGGTCGATCAGCGATTGATCCATCGGCAGTCAGCGCTCACTCGTTGGCATTGGCGGCGTCGTTGTCGTCAAACTCGCTGCTGAACTGCAGCGGCGCGTTGGTGTTGCCAGCAGCCAGCGACTTCACGTAGATCGGCGCCAGCGGTTCTTCCTGGACGATGTCCAGCAACTGTTCCTTGGCCAGTTCCAGCACTGCCAGGAACGTGACAAGCACGCCCAGCTTGCCTTCTTCGGCGGTGAACAGCCCTTCAAAACGATAGAACTTGCCGTCTTCCAGGCGTCCCAGTACTTCGCCCATGCGTTGCCGCACACTCAGTGCTTCGCGCTTGATGGCGTGGCCGCTGAACAGCTCGGCGCGCTTGAGCACGTCGTGCAGGGCCAGCAGCATTTCCTTCAGGTCCACCGGCGGCGGCAGCTTCACCGTGGCGCGCTCGGGCATGAAGGCATGCGCCACCGTCGTGTCGCGGTCCTGGCGGGGCAGGGCGTCGATGTCCTCGGCGGCCTGCTTGAAACGTTCGTACTCCTGCAGCCGGCGCACCAGCTCGGCGCGCGGGTCGGCCTCATCGCCTTCCTCGCTGACCGGGCGCGGCAGCAGCATCCGCGACTTCACCTCGGCCAGGATCGCGGCCATCACCAGGTACTCGGCCGCCAGCTCGAAGCGCAGCTCGCGCATCACGGTGATGTATTCCACGTACTGCCGGGTGATTTCGGCCACGGGAATGTCCAGCACATCCAGGTTCTGGCGGCGGATCAGGTACAGCAGCAGGTCCAGCGGGCCTTCGAAGGCGTCCAGGATGACTTCCAGCGCGTCCGGCGGGATGTACAGGTCCTGCGGGATCTGCAGGACCGGTTGCCCATGCACCACGGCCAGCGGCATTTCCTGCTGCTGGGGGGCGGGCGGCCGGGTTGGCGGGTTCGCGTCGAGCGCGAGTTCGGAAGTCATCTAATGGACATCAGGATTGCAACGGACCAGTCGCGGCACCGGGTTCGCCGGGCCAACGCCACGGAGCCCCAGGGCACCAGACGCGCCGGGATCGGCGCGATTCCACACATATCAAACAGCAGGACGCGCCGCAGTAAACGGCAGCGACAGAACTACGGGGAGGTCGTCTACGTGGCCCGGCCAGGTGGTCCGGTTTGAAGCAGCGGATCTGTCGTCGGGGGCTGCGTGGCCGCAGAAACCAACGGGCTGCTGCATCCAGCCACGTGCAATGGAGTCTAGGGTAAGCCTTTGCTGCGCCAGTGTCCAGCCGGACCGGGGCAGGGGCTGCATTGGCTAGAATCGGCGGACCCGACAATGCAAGCGAGGAAATGCCGGTGTGGTATGTGATCGAAGGGTATGACGGCCAGGATGTGCTGGCGCAGCGGCTGCAGGCGCGGCCGGAGCATCTGGCGCGGCTGCATGCGCTGCGCGACGCGGGACGCCTGCTGCTGGCCGGGCCGTGCCCGGCGGTGGACAGTGAAGACCCGGGCCCGGCCGGTTTCAGCGGTTCGGTGGTGATCGCGCAGTTCGAGTCGCTGCCGCAGGCCCAGGCCTGGGCCGATGCCGACCCGTACGTGGCTGCAGGCGTCTACACCCGCGTGCAGGTCCGCCCGTTCCGCAAGGTGCTGCCGTGAACGCGGAACGGATCGAGCGGATCCGTGATGCGCTGCAGCAGGCGCTGGCGCCGAGCGTGCTGGAGATCGAGGACGATAGCCATCGTCACGCCGGCCATGCCGGTGCGCGCGACGGGCGCGGCCATTTCAACGTGCATGTGGTCAGTGAGCGCTTCGCCGGGCTGGGGCCGCTTGCCCGGCACCGCGCGGTCTATGCCGCGCTGGGGTCGATGATGGAGACCGATATCCACGCGTTGTCCATCCGCGCGCAGACCCCGTCAGAACAGGGCTGAGCCCTTGTCCCACGCTGTCCTGGCGGGTCCTTCATGGCCTCGCCACGGACAGGTTTTCATGTCCATTTCGGGACATTCGCCTAACGGACTGTTTACAAGCCTGGATGGAAACGCTTACATTCCGCGCCAATGCTGGTAGGTCCAAGCCGTGGAGGGCGGCTTCGTGAACAAGGCAGCTATCACAATCAAAGACGTCGCACGCGAAGCCCGGGTCTCCGTGGCCACGGTTTCCCGCGCGCTAAACGGGCATGAAAATGTCGCCGAACCGGTCCGCCAGCTTGTGCTGGAGGTGGCCGCACGGCTGCGTTACACCCCGCACGCCGCCGCCCGCAGCCTGAGCAGCCGCCGCACCAATACGGTAGGCGTGGTGCTGCCTGACCTGTACGGCGAATTCTTCTCCGAGCTGATGCGCGGCATTGACGGGGTGGCCCGCAACCGCCGCCAGCACCTGCTGGTGTCCAGCTACCACGGTGACCAGGAACAGCAGGGCGCCGCCCTGCGTGCCATGCGCGGCCGCGTCGACGGCCTGCTGGTGCTTTCGCCCTATGCCGAGAGCCCGGGCTTCCTGACCGACAACCTGCCGCAGTCGTTGCCGACGGTGTTGATCAACACCTATCTGCCCGGGCAGGACCACCCGGTGCTGAGCATCGACGACCACGCCGGCGCGATGGCGATGACCCGCCACCTGCTGGATGCCGGCCACCGCCGCATTGCCTTCATTTCTGGTCCGGACCTCAACTTCGACGCGCGCGAGCGCCTGCGCGGCTTCCGTGACGCGCTGGCGGCTTCTGGCGGTGGCGCCGAAGGCATCGAGCTGCCCGGTGATTTCGACGAAGCTTCCGGCCATCGTGCCGGTCAGGAGTTGCTGGCAGCCGGAGCGCTGCCCGATGCCGTATTCGCCGCCAACGACATGATGGCCCTGGGCTGCCTGTATGCGTTCACGCAGGCAGGGGTCCGTGTGCCGGCCGATGTGGCCCTGGCGGGTTTCGATGACATTCCACTGGCGCGTTTCGTCCACCCGTCGCTGACCACCATGCAGGTCAGCATCGCCGAGCTCGGCGACCGGGCCATGACGCGCCTGATGCAGTTGATGGACGGCACCTCCACGGATGGGGCAGGGGACAAGCAGACCCTGGTTCCCCGCTTGATTGTTCGCGATTCCACCACTCCGCCATCCGGCCGTTGAAGCCAGAGGCGTTTCTTCTTTTTTTGACTGATCGCAGGGACCGCGCAAGCGGTTACCGCCACCCGGAGATTGAGTTGATGATGCATACCACCTTCCGCATGCCGGCGCGCCGGCTGCTGAGCACCGCTCTGGTCAGCTGCCTGATGCTGGCTGCCGCCCCGAACGTCATGGCGCAGTCGGCCAACGCCAGCCTGCGCGGCCAGGTTGCCGGTGCCCAGGCCGGCACCGAAGTGACCGCCACCAACGTCGCCACCGGTACCGTCCGCCGTGGCACCATCCGCGCCGACGGCAGCTACTCGCTGATGGGCCTGGATCCGGGCACGTACAACGTGGTCGCCAACGGCCAGACCCAGAAGGTCACCGTCACCGTGGCTTCGACCGCGACGCTGAACTTCGCTGGCGCAGCCAGCAGCACCCCGGGCTCGACCGCGGCCACCAACCTGGACACCGTCAACGTTGTTGCGCCGACCCTGCTGCAGGAAGTGCGCACCTCCGAAGTTGGCAAGACCGTCAGCCTGCAGCAGATCCAGACCACCCCGCAGGTGTCGCGCAACTTCCTGGAGTTCGCCGACGCGGTGCCGGGCCTGATCTTCACCCGCGATGCCAAGGGCAACACCTCGCTGCGCGGCGGCGCAACCAATGCAGATGGCACCAACGTCTACATCGACGGCGTCGGCCAGAAGAGCTACGTCAAGGGCGGCGGCGTGGCCGGCCAGTCCGGCAGCGCCGGTAACCCGTTCCCGCAGCTGGCCATCGGCGAATACAAGGTCATCAGCGGCAACTACAAGGCCGAGTATGGCCAGGTGTCGAGCGCCGCCGTGACGGCTGCGACCAAGTCCGGCACCAATGAGTTCAAGGGTGAGGCGTTCTACCGCTACACCGATGAAGACATGCGTGCCAAGACCCCGGCCGAGCGCCAGGGTGGCAAGGAGAAGATGGTCTCGGCCGAGAAGGAATACGGCTTCGCCCTGGGTGGCCCGATCATCCAGGACAAGGCGCACTTCTTCGTGACCTACGAAGCCAAGCGCTTCGACCTGCC
>NZ_JAOCGL010000155.1:0-6629 GCF_029842485.1 Stenotrophomonas sp. GD03777 | reverse complement strand
CGGGGTGCTGCGACCCAGCGGCATCTTCAGCTTGCCGATCGACAGGATACGGCTTTCGGCGATGCGGTCGGCTGCCCGCTGCGGCGCGATGTTCTCGCGTTGCGACAGTTCGAAGATGCGGGTGAGGTTGTGGTAGATGCTGCGGATCAGGCGCATCGCGCGTTCGCGGTTGTAGCCATCGATCTCCAGCGACACGTTCATCACGCCGCCCGCGTTGACCGCGTAGTCAGGTGCATACAGGATGCCGCGCGCATGCAGTTCATCGCCGATTTCCAGGCTCGACAGCTGGTTGTTGGCGGTACCGCAGATGATCTTCGCCTTGATCCGCGGCAGGGTGTCGGCGTTGATCGCGCCTTCCAGCGCGCACGGTGCGAACACATCGGCGTTCACTTCGTGGATCTCGTCGGGCTTGACCGCTTCGGCGCCGAAATCGCTGACCGCGCGATCAACCAGCGCGCTGTCCAGGTCGGTGACATACAGTTTGGCGCCGCGATCGCGCAGCAGCTTGACCAGCTCCATGCCGATGTGGCCCAGGCCCTGCACTGCGATGCTGGTCTTGCCCACTTCCTCATGGCCGAACTTGAAGCGCATCGCCGCCATCAGCGCCTGCAGCGCACCGTAGGCGGTGAACGGGGCCGGATCGCCGGAGCCGCCATGGACCTGGTGCACGCCGGTCACGAACTGGCTCTCCAGGTAGATGTTCTCCATGTCGTTGACGTCGGTGCCGACGTCCTCGGCGGTGATGTAGCGCCCTCCCAGCGAGTCGACATAACGGCCGAAGGCGCGGAACAGTACTTCAGTCTTGTCCACTTTCGGGTCGCCGATGATCACCGCCTTGCCACCACCGACGTTGAGGCCGGCCAGCGCATTCTTGTAGGTCATCGTCCGGCTCAGCCGCAGCACGTCGGCCAGCGCCTCGTCGGTGCTGGCATACGGACGCATGCGCACGCCGCCCAGGGCCGGGCCCAGGGTGGTGTTGTGGATGGCGATGATCGCCTGCAGGCCGGCATCGTGGTTGTGGCAGAACACCACTTGTTCGTGGCCGGTGGTGGCGAGGGTTTCGAATAGCATGGCGTCTCCGATGGCGCGATCAGCGGCGAACTGCAGCGAACGGCCAGTGAACGGTAGGGTCCCAAAACAAAAAAAGCGACGTCGTCATGGCTGGGGGACGGGTCGCGCGGCGCCATTCTAGTCCATTCCCCTGGCCGGTGCCGTCGACATCGCATGCCTTCCGGTTAAAGAAGATGAAAGTGCGGCCGATGCTGCGACGACGGCGGGTGGCCGGATTGGCGTGAAGAGGCGGGCGGTCAGTGACGGCAAGGACATTGCAACGACAGGGCGGGCGGCGATGACAGCGGCCTGGTGGCGATCGCTGCGCGGCTGGCTGGCGCGTTCGACCGGGGCGGCACCGTCGCGGCTGGTTGCTGCGTCCCGCCAGGCGGTGGCCGCCGCAGCGGCGAGCCTGCAGGGCGAGGCGCTGCCCCCGGCCGAGATCGCTGCACATCTGCAACGTGGCCTGCATGCGCTGGCCCTGTACCCGCGTCTGGCCGGTGAATCCACGCCGGTGCAGGCCGCAGGGCTGGGCGAGGCGGTGGCGCGCGCGCTGCAGGACCGCAACTGGGCGGCCAGGCAGCTGCCCCGCCGGCCGCAACTGCTGCCGCAGCTGATCCAGACCGTCAACGACGATGCCGCCTCAGCGCGGGTGATGGCCGCGATCATCGGTCAGGACCCGGTACTGACCGGCAACCTGCTGCGCATCGCCAACAGCCCGGCCTACAAGGTGCATGAGCGCCCGGTCGAAAGCCTGCAGCGGGCGGTGACACTGGTGGGTACCGAAGGCGTGCGGCAGATCATCAGTGCGGTACTGGTGCAGCCGGTGATGCAGGTGCAGTGCGAAGTGTTCCCGCAGTTCAGCACGATCATCTGGGAGCACGCATTGCTGGCCTCGCGCGCGGCTGCAGACCACGCACGCACGGTTACCTTCGGTGATGCTTTCGCCGCGCAGTGGCTGGGCCTGGTGCAGGGACTGGGCGCGTCACTGGTAATGCGCCAGCTGGTGCAGGAAGCGCAGGCCCGCGGCGAGGCCGTGGAGCCGGCGTTGGCCCTGCAGATGTTGCAGCAGTGGTCGTTGCCGTTGGCGCAGCGGGTCGCCGCCGCATGGGAGCTGCCTGAGCCGGTTCACCAGGCCCTGGCGGTGGATGCAGAAGGGGCGCTGGCCGACAGCCTGCGCCTGGCCAGCGCCGCTGCAGCGGCCAGCCTGTTGTGCCGCCATGGGCATGCCAGCCAGAGCCGCATGCTGGCGCTGCTGGAGCAGCTGCCTTCAGCGCCGCCGCATGCATTGCGCTGGATCTGGCGGCGCCTGCATGGGCGCAGCGTGGAAACGCTGGATGGTGCCGGACAGGACCAGGCCGGCCCGGCGGCCTGAGTACTACAGCTGCGATTCGACCGGCAGCCAGCTGATGGCCCGCGCGGTCCAGCGCTTGCCCAGGCTCGCGCCGGGTTCGGCCTCCACCCAGTGCGGTGGCGGTTCACGCTCCAGCCAGCGTAGCCGGCCTCGGTCGTCCAGCGCCAGCCACCAGCTGTGCCTGGGGTCCGCCAGGCGCAGGTACTCATCGCGCAGCTGCGCCCCCAGCACCGGGTCGTCGAACAGTACGCCCATTTCGGTGTTGAGGTAGGCCGAGCGAGGGTCGAGGTTGAACGAGCCGACGAAGCCGCGGCGGTCGTCGACCACGAACGCCTTGGTGTGCAGGCTCGCGCCGCTGCTGCCGAACATGCCGGCATCGCCGGACTGCCCCTGCGCCTTCAGTTCGTACAGGTGGACGCCCGCTTCGAGCAACGGCACGCGGTAGCTCATGTAGCCGCCGTGCACGGCGGCGACGTCGTTGGCAGCCAGTGAGTTGGTCACCACGCCGACCTGCACGCCCCGCCCGGCCATGGCCGAAAAGCCATCCAGGCCTTCGTTGCCTGGCACGAAGTAGGGTGAGATCAACAACGTTTTGTGCCGGGCGGCCTGCAGCTCGCTGATCAGGGTCGACACCAGCCAGGCAGCGCGATCATCCCTGCGATGCTTCATCGGCGGGTCCGAGACGATGCGCACTGCACTGCTCCAGTGCAATGGCTCGGGACTCGGGCGTTGCCGCTGGCGCGATTCGGCCACGCGCGCAAGGTAGGGCCGGGCCACGTCCCGCTGCGCCTCATGATCCGATTCGCGCACCAGCAGGCGCAGCTGTGCATCGGTATGGAAGGCAAGCGCGGATACCGGAATGGCGGCCTCGCTGTTCCAGTAGTCGTCGAAGATCCGGTTGGCCTGCTCCACGGCAGGGCCGGCGACCAGCAGGTCCAGATCCTGGAAGTTCACATCGGTGCGCGCGCTGAAGTACTCCTCGCCGATGTTGCGGCCGCCGACGATCGCGACGCGGCCATCGGCGATCCAGCTCTTGTTGTGCATGCGGTGGTTCACGCTGAAGAAGCGTTGCACCATCTCTACCACGCGCAGGATGCCGGTCCGGTTGCGGAACGGGTTGTAGAGGCGGATTTCAATGTTGGGGTGCCGGTCCAGCGCCATCATCAGCGCGTCCTTGTCCTTGGCGTTCATGTCATCGAGCAGGATGCGCACGCGCACACCGCGCTCGGCGGCGTCATGCAGCGCCTTGGCCATCAGGTGGCCGATCAGGTCGTCGTGCCAGATGTAGTACTGCAGGTCCAGGCTGCGGCCAGCGTGCGCGGTGATCATCGCGCGCGCGGCGAAGGCATCCATGCCATCACTGAGGAACGCTACGCCTGATTGCCCGGGATGCGCGTCCTGCAGCGGCACGATCTGCTGGTCGATGCGGGTCTGCGCCGGCTGCAATGGCAGTACATGCGAGGGCGCGCCCTGTGCCTGTGGCGTGAGATGGTCGGCCAGCAGCAGCCCGGACAGGACCAGCAGCAACAGCGCGGCGAGGATGATTGCAGCGACGCGCAACAGGCGTCGCCACAGGGGCATGGGCAGGCTCATGCCTCGATGGTAGATCCACGCCCTGCGTGAAGGAATGCCTGCAGGATCGATAGGGCGTCAGCGCCCTTGACTTCGGCAAGGGATCCGACCCCGCGGGCGTCACGGATGGGGGGCGGACCCGTTTCTGCAGGAAAGGGCCCTGACCCGCAGGCCTCAGAACCGCTCGTCGCTGCCCAGGTAACGCCACTGCGCCGGCGGCAGCGGCCCCAATGCCACGCGGCCGATGCGCAGTCGGCGCACGGCCAGCACCTGCAGCCCGGCGGCGGTCACCGACACGCGCAGCCCCTTGGCGGTCAGCCCCTTGCCGGCAAAGCGCAGGCGCTGCTCGCTTTGCCAGCTGACCTTCGCGCCGCCGGATTCCTGCTGCAGCCGCGCCAGCAGCCACGGTCCTCGCTCGGGGCCGCCTTCGGCCACTTCGATCAGGTATTCCTGTTCGGTGCGGCCCAGATTGCGCTGTAGATGGGCCAGCGTGGCCGGATCCTGGCTGACCACCACCAGGCCGCTGTCGCTGGCCGGAAGTGCAGCGGCCAGCTGCAGGCCGTGGAAATGGCGCTGCAACGGACGGATGTCGCTGGCATCAAGTTCGCTGCGGCTGTCACTGCTGACCAGCGCACACAGGGTCTCAGCAGCAACGCCGGCCGGCTTGTGCAGCAGCATGCTGACCCGCTCGGCCTTTTCATCACTGGCCTGCTCGGCCACGACGATCACCACGCTGTCATCGACCGGGCGCTGTGGCTGTTCCACCACTTCGCCGTCGACCGTTACCCAGCCGCCTTCGATATAGCGCCGCGCTTCGCCGCGGGGGATGCCGAGCAGGGCGGACAGGCGTTTGTCGAGACGGATCGGTTCCATGGCGGGCAGGTCGGGCAGGGGGCGCGCAGTGTAGCTGCTGCGGCCGGTCAGCGCTGGCTGCGGTTGGCCAGCTCGGTCAGGTACAGACGGGTATCGAACTCCAGCTGCAGGTAATCCGGTTCCATGTGCTGGCACAGCTGGTAGAAGGCCTTGTTGTGGTCGGCTTCCTTCAGGTGGGCCAGCTCATGCACCACGATCATGCGCAGGAACGCCGCTGGCGCCTGGCGGAATACCGTAGCGATGCGGATCTCGCGGCTGGCCTTGAGGCGGTTGCCGTGCACGCGGGAAATGGCGGTATGCGTACCCAGCGCGTGCTTGATCACTTCCAGGGTGTTGTCGTAGCAGACCTTGTTGAGCGGCACCGACTTGCGCAGGTAGCGATCTTTCAGCGCCTGGGTGTAGTCGTACAGCTGGCGGTCGCTGCGCACCTCGTGCGGGTCGGGATAGCGCTGCTGCAGCCAGGGGCCGAGCTTGCCCTGCGCCAGCAGTTCGCTGACCTGGGCGACCAGGGGTTCGGGGTAGCCGGTGAGGTACTTCAGGACTGCCATGCAGGGGCGGCGGGGCGTCGGTAGAATGGAAGCATCCAAGATTACACGCGGTATGTACCAACCATGGCAAAGCCCAACGCGCTGCAGGAACAATTGCTCAAGGCAGGTCTGGCCAAGAAGTCGCAGGCCAGCGCCGCCGCGCGGGAGCAGGCCAAGGCCCGCCAGGGCAAGGCCGAATCGGCCTCGGCCGAGGTCCAGCGTGAGGCTGAACGTGCCCGTGCCGAGAAGGTCGAGCGCGACCGTGCGCTGGCCGCCGAGCGCAATGCCCAGGCCAGGCAGGCGGAACAGAAGGCACAGGCGAAGCAGATCATCGCGGCCCATGCAGTACCCCACAAGGGCGATGACGAGTATCGCTTCAGCGATGGCGCGGCGATCCGCACCCTGCTGATCGACCCCAAGCTGCGCAAGGCGCTGTCGGTGGGCGTGCTGGTCATCGTCGCCAATGGCGAGGGTTACGCCCTGCTGCCGCGCGCCGCCGCCGAGAAGGTGCGCGAGCGGGCTCCGGAGGCGATCATCGTCGACCACGGCCAGCCGGGCTCGACTGCCGAGATCTCCACCGGCAACGCCGAGGACGACGCCTACTACGCCCAGTTCCAGGTGCCGGACGACCTGATCTGGTAGGCAAAAAGGGGACGGAGGGGATTAAGTCGCGATCGCCCCGATTGGATCCGTTGGCGTTCTGCTCAGCTTGCTGAAGGCGCACCGGGCACGGCTCGGCGCAACACTGGCCTGCTCCTTTGTGCGCGGGTGTATCGTCCCCATATCAGGCGACACACCTGCGGAGGAAGACCATGGCCACCGGTTGGGCGGGAGATGGCGCGGTCCAGGACCAGATCGACGCCACCGTCGACGATGCGATCGCCCGCGCGCGCCGCCAGCTGCGGCAGGGCCCGGGCCTCGAGCACTGTGAGGAATGTGAAGCGCCGATTCCGTTGGCGCGACGTCGTGCTGTGCCGGGAGTTCGCCTGTGCGTGGCGTGCCAGCAGGCGCATGACGAAGAAGAGCAGGCGCATGCCGGTTACAACCGGCGTGGCAGCAAGGACAGCCAGCTGAGGTAAGGGGTGCTCGGCAGGGCTGCGCCATGCACCTGCTTGGAGCAACGGCAACGGCAACGGCAAAAGCGTGCTATCCGTGGGATGGCGGGGTGGGTCCGATTGAGGGGGACGCTGCAAGTACGTCCATGTAAGCTCGTTCGCCGCATCCATGCGGCTCACGCCCCTGCGCAGCCCCAC
>NZ_JAOCGL010000154.1:0-6660 GCF_029842485.1 Stenotrophomonas sp. GD03777 | reverse complement strand
ACCCACCGGGAGGGTGTCAGGAAACCCCTGCGCCCTTGGCCTGAACGTCGGCGTGGTACGACGAGCGCACCATCGGGCCGGACGCCACGTGGCTGAAGCCCAGCTCGTAACCGTAGTCTTCCAGTGCCTTGTAGTCGTCGGGGGTCCAGTACTTCAGCACCGGGTGATGGTGCGCGGTCGGCTGCAGGTACTGTCCGATGGTGATCATGTCCACATCGTGCGCGCGCAGGTCACGCATCGTGGCCTTGATCTGTTCGAAGTCCTCGCCCAGGCCCAGCATGATGCCGCTCTTGGTTGGCACGTCCGGGTGCTGCGCCTTGAAGTTCTTCAGCAGGTTCAGCGACCACTGGTAGTCCGCACCCGGGCGCACGTTGCGGTACAGGTCCGGCACGGTCTCGATGTTGTGGTTGAACACATCCGGCGGGTTCTGCGCCAGGATCTCCAGCGCACGTTCCATGCGGCCCTTGCCGCGGAAGTCCGGGGTCAGCACTTCGATGCGGGTACCCGGCGACTTTTCGCGGATGGCGGTGATGCAGTCGACGAAGTGCTGGGCACCGCCGTCGCGCAGGTCATCGCGGTCGACGCTGGTCACCACCACGTACTTCAGGCCCATGTCGGCCACGGTCTGGCCGAGGCTGGCCGGTTCGTTGGCATCCGGCGGCTTCGGGCGGCCGTGGGCGACGTCGCAGAACGAGCAGCGCCGGGTGCAGACCTCGCCGAGGATCATGAAGGTGGCGGTGCCGTGGCCGAAGCACTCATGGATGTTCGGGCAGCTGGCTTCCTCGCAGACCGTCACCAGGCGGTTCTCGCGCAGCTTGGCCTTCAGGTTCTGCACGGCATTGCCCGAAGGAATGCGCACGCGGATCCAGGACGGCTTGCGCAGTACCGGCGCGTCGGCGAACTGCACCGGCGAACGGTTGATCTTGTCACCGCCCAGCTGCTTGACCCCGGCCTGCAACGGCGCGGTGGACGGAGAATCGCCCTGCACGATCTGCAGGGGAATGGAACGGGCGGTGGTTTCAGTCATGGCAGTTCCGGGGGGCGGTCAGGCGGCCGCAGAAAGATCGGGCAGTTCGGGCGTGTGCTGCAGCAGCAGGCCAAACTGGCGGGCCAGGTGGTCCAGCAGCACCGGCTTGACGGCCTCCATCCCGGAGGGGCCGCCCAAGTCCAGCACCGAGGTCACCTGCAACCCCTGATAGCCACAGGGATTGATGCGGTGGAAGGGTTCCAGGTCCATGGCCACGTTGAAGGCCAGCCCATGGAAGGTGCAGCCGCGACGCACACGGATGCCGAGTGCGGCAATCTTGGCACCACCGACGTAGACGCCTGGGGCGCCCTCGCGGCGTTCGGCGCCGATGTTCCACTCGGCCAGGGTATCGATGAGCGCCTGCTCGATGCGGCACACGTAGTCGCGCACGCCGATGCCCAGCCGTGGCAGGCGCAGCAACGGATAGACCACGATCTGGCCGGGACCGTGATAGGTCACCTGGCCGCCGCGGTCCACGTGCAGCACGGGGATGTCGCCCGGCGCCAGCACATGCTCGTCCTTGCCGGCCTGGCCCAGGGTGAACACCGGATCGTGCTCGACCACCCACAGCTCGTCGGCATCGGCGTCGCTGCGCTGGTCGGTGAAGCGCTGCATGGCGCGCCACACCGGTTCATACAGCTGTCGGCCGAGGTCACGGACCAGCGCCGGACGCGGCGCACGGTCCTCCGGGGCGGCTTCGGCCGGGCAGGAGTCGGCTACAGCGTCCACTTCACTTCCGGGTGGTCACGCAGCGCCTGGTGCGCCAGGTCGTACTGTTCGCGGCTCCCGGCCTTGAACACGATGCGGACGGACACGTACTTGCCGTTGGAGGAGTGCTTCCAGCTGATGCGTTCGTTCACCACATCGATGCCGGCGGCCAGCAACAGGCGGGGAAGCTCATGCTCCAGGCCGCGGTTGGCCGGGCCCATGGCGCTGAGCTCGAACTGGCCGGGGAACTGGAAGCCGTGGTCGGGGTTGTCGGACTTGATTTCCATGGCCCCATTATCGGGCCGCAGGGCAACAAACCCAAGAGTATTCATCAACGCCAGGACCGCACCGGCGGTCTGCTGCGTTGCAGGCGGCCCAAAGGGACGGGCCTGAGGCCCAACGGCAGCTGACTGCAATCTCCTGACCGGCACCCACGCGAACATCGTACGGGCGGCCCGCGACCGCCTTCACGCCAGGCCCGCGGCGCGTGCGCGGGTAACAAATTGTGCCCGCCGGACAATGTTGTTTTCGGAACAGACAAGTGATCCGGACGTGCTCGTTCCGACGCGCGGGCACGAGTACCGTAGCGTTGCAGAAAACGACTGAAAACCGCCCCCTTCCCCATGAGCATTCCATCCATGCGTAGTGTCGCAGCTCTCGGGCTCGCCGGCCTGCTGGCCTCTGCCCTCCCCCTTGCCGCCCAGGCGGCCGAACAATGTGGCCCGGACGCCATGCGCGACCACCCGCCGCAGGTCAATTTCCGCGTCGACAACGACCTGTTCGGCGGCCGCCACCAGGATCAGGGCTATACCAACGGTGCGCTGTTGACCCTGGTCTCCCCCAATCTGGTCGATTACACCGACGACCCCTGCCTGCCGCGCATGGCGCGCTGGGTGAACCGGTACCTGGAAGGGCTGCATCCGGGCAAGTTCGAACAGCAGAACATGATCTTCAGCATCGGCCAGGGGATCTTCACCCCGACCGATTTCACTCGCAGGGACCTGATCGAGGACGACCGCCCTTACGCCGGCGTGCTGATCGCGAACTTCGGTTTCAATGCGCGCAGCGGCGACCGCCTGCAGACCACCCAGCTGACACTGGGCGTGGTCGGCCCCTGGGCACAGGGCAAGCAGGTGCAGAATGCCGTGCACGACGTGCTGGGCGACGAAAAATTCAAGGGTTGGGACAACCAGCTGCACAACGAACCACTGTTCATGCTGACCCATGAGCGCATGCGCCGCTGGCCGGGCGATGCCAGCGTCAATGCCGACGGTTGGGGTTGGGACGCGATCAGCCACTACGGCGGGTCGATCGGCAACCTGGAAACCAAGGCCAATTTCGGCGGTGAAGTGCGCTTTGGCTGGAAGCTGCCGGACGACTTCGGCAGCACGCCGTTGCGCCCGGCCGGTGAGAACACGGCGCCGACCCGCAGCGGCCGCCCCGGTGGGTGGTCCTGGCACCTGTTCGCGACCTCGGACGCTGCCTGGGTGATCCGCGATATCACCCTGGATGGCAACACCTTCCGCAACAGTCACAGCGTGGACAAGCGTCATGTGGTGGCCTACGGCGGGTACGGCGTGGCGGTGATGTACGGCCGCTGGAAGTTCGCTGCCGCGCGCTACCACAGCACGCGCGAATTCAACGGCCAGCGCGAGGCGCCGGTGTTCGGCAGCTTCACCATCAGTCGTGCGCTCTAGGCCCAGCCTCGGTTCCGCCGGGTGTTGCCCGGCGGACACCTCGCGTGCCTACCAGCTGAAACCCGCGCCGGCAGAAACGCTCTGGTCACTACCACTGAAGGCGCCACCCAAGGACACCGAGACGTTCTTCTTCTCGCCCAGTATCCGCTGGTAACCCACGGCCAACGCCGAACGCCCGTTCTGCGAACCGACACCCGCACCCACGCGGTTGTCGCCGCTCAAACCGGCGGTGTTGATTGCCATGCCCGCATAGGCCGCGCTGATCGCCCCCATGCGGTCAAGCCGCGTGTCCATCGCGTTGAAGCGGCCATCGGTGTACTCACGCTCGGCCTTGAAACGATCATCCATCTGCTGCACGTTCACCGCATCGGTCGGGCGTACGCCGGCCGCGACATTGCTGACGACGCGCTCATTGCCTTGGGAGCCCACCGAGAACTCACTGTCGCGGTCAGCCGTAGATCCGGCACCGACAGCAACCGAATTGTTGCCCGTCGCACTGGCGCCTTCGCCCATGGCCACCGAGCCCGTACCCGAGGCCACACTACCCTCGCCCACGGCCACTGCGCCCACGCCGGACGCCGCGCTTCCATTGCCAAGGCCGATCGCGCCCTTGCCGGAAGCATCGCTCCCTTCGCCAATGGCCACCGATCCCTCACCGGTACCGGGGGAGACACCCGGATTGCCCGTGCCGGGATTTCCGGTCCCCGGGCCACCAATGGAACCATCCTCGATCCCACGCTCGATCGAACCCAGCCGGTCGTCCATCTGTCGCCATTGGGCTTCCCAGTTGGCATTCATCTGCCACAGCTGGCTGCCATTGACGGCTTCCATGCTGAACTGGCCAATCTGGCCGGCGGCGACCTTGTCCAGCACCGTGCCACCCGTTCCGCCGAGCGAGGCCCGGGACAGACTTGCATCGTCGTAAGTGAGCACGCTCAGCGTCTCACCACTGACGGGATCAATCGCGCCAGCCGCCCGCAGCTGCGCGATGGTCACCACGTCATCTTCGTTGACGCCGTTGGCCACGCCGCTCAGGCGCCGGTAGCCATCCCCGCCTGCGAAATCCACCACAGTACCGCCCTTGCCGGCAGCCACGCTCACCACGCCCGTACCGGAATCATGGGTGACGATGCCGGAGGAGCCGTCAGCAAGGCCCGCGACGTCATCACTCAGCGTCTTCAGCGAGCCTTCTGCGCCGGACATGCGCGTCTGCAATCCGCCAACGTCGCTCTCCAGCGAACCCACCTGGGCACCCAGCTTCGAGGCATCGTCCTTGATCGTGTCGATGTCACTCTCCACCCGCCCAACGCGCTCATTGGTCGAGAACAGCTGCGCACCGGTGATGGCATCGGCACTGCCTGCAGCGATCACACCGTCAGCCATGTTGGTGATGCGGCGGTTGTCAACGCCATTGCCCACCGATACCGTGTTGGCCGCATTGGTGGTCGCCCCGGCTCCCAAGGCGACGCTGTTACTGTGGCTGGCGGTCGCATCGTAGCCCACCGCTACGCCACCTTCGGCCGAAACAGTACTGGCATTGCCCAGGGCTACTGCCTTCATCTTGGTGGTTGGGGCCCCGAGCACGCTCGCGCCCCCGCCCATAGCCAGCGATCCTCCACCCACGACCTGCGCACCGGGTCCGATCGCAATCGAGTAGTCCGGCGAATCAGTGCCCGGCGAAAGTAAGCTGTCCGTCCTTGCTGAATTGCCGATGGCAATGTCGCGCGCGCCCCCCGCTACGGCGTCATCGCCCAGTTCAACCTTGGTGGCAAGCACACTCGACCACGTCACCCCCTGGTCACTGGTGCAGCGCTCTCGCTCCGCATCGGTTGCTTCATTGGCGCAGTCCCCCCTGTCCGCTGCTGCAGCCAGAGCTGCTGGCAGCATCAAGGCACCTGCCAACGCCAATGCCAGCGGGGTGCGGCGCGCAGTGCAACGCGTCTTTGGAGAAATCACGGATATCAGCGTGCGAATGGTCATTGGCATGTACTCCTGTGGAATGGGACGGAAAGCCGCAGTGCCCGGCAGTCCTGTTGCGTACATGCTCGACCTGACACGCCGGCAAACCCATCGGACGTGTACCAATTCCACGCGCCGGACCCGGCCCGACAGCGTCGATACAGGCAAAGAAAAAGGCCGGCATTCGCCGGCCTTTTCGTTCACCACGCCGGGGCGTGGATCATTCCGATTCCCACCACATCCAGAAGCTGTCCCACAGGCGCTTGAAGAAGCCGGCCTGCTCAACGGCGGCCACGGCCACCAGCGGCGCTTCGGCGACGACCTTGCCATCCAGGGTGACCTTCACGGTGCCGATCTTCTGGCCGGCGGTGAACGGTGCTTCCAGGGTCTTGGGCACATCGATGCTCGGCTTCAGGTCGTTGTAGCGGCCGCGCGGCACGCTCACCAGCATCGGCTGGGCCACCCCCAGCTGCACCTTGTCGGTGGTGCCCTTCCAGACCTTGTGCTCGGCCACGGCCTTGCCCGGTTCATACAGACGGTGGGTCTCGAAGAAGCGGAAGCCCCAGTTCAGCAGCGCCAGGCTGTCATCGGCACGCTGCTTTTCCGACTCCCCCCCCAATACCACGGCGATCAGGCGCTGGTCGCCACGCTGCGCCGAACTCATCAGGCAGTACCCGGCTTCGGAGGTGTGGCCGGTCTTGATGCCGTCCACGCTGCCGTCGCGCCACAACAGCAGGTTGCGGTTCGGTTGCTTGATGTTGCCGACCTGGAATTCCTTGATCTTGTTGTACGCGTAGGTTTCCGGGTAATCACGCACCATCGCGCGGCCCAGCAGCGCCAGGTCGTAGGCGGTGCTGTGGTGGCCTTCGGCGGTCAGGCCGTGGGCGTTGACGAAGTGCGAGTTCTTCATGCCGATCTTGGCGGCGTAGCTGTTCATCAGCGACGCAAAGGCTTCTTCGCTGCCGGCCACGTGCTCGGCCAGGGCGATCGCGGCATCATTGCCGGACTGGATCGCCATGCCCTTTTCCATGTCTTCCAGGCGTGCGGTCTGGTTGACCGGGAAGCCGCTGTAGCTGCCGTCGGTACCCGCGCCGCCTTCGCGCCAGGCGCGTTCGCTCATCATCACCTGGTCATCCGCACGGACCTTGCCGTTCTTGACCTCGGCGGCGATCACGTAGGACGTCATCACCTTGGTGATGCTGGCCGGGGCCAGCTGCTCGTGGATGTTCTCGCCGGCCAGCACCTGGCCGGTGGCGTAGTCCATCAGCA
>NZ_JAOCGL010000153.1:0-6753 GCF_029842485.1 Stenotrophomonas sp. GD03777 | reverse complement strand
CGGTGCCATCCGGCTCTGGTCCTGCAGCTGCAGGTCGCGCAGCTCGTACGGTGCGCCAAAACCGGCCGGCAACGCGGCCTCGCCGAACGGCAGCACCAGCTGGCCGGCGCCTGGGCCATCGAACCACGCGGCTGCATGTGCCTGCGCGACCGGCTTCATCCGGCCATCGCGGGCCGTGGCATACAGCGTGCCGCGTGCCTCGTAGCGGCCTGCCGCAGCCACCTGCAGCGGCAGCGCCACCTGGCGGCTGGACGGGTCCGGTGCTGCCTGGCCACTGAAACGCGCGGTCGGCCGTGCCACCGCGAAGGCCACCTTGCCATCGCGCAGCACGCCATCGGCCTGGGCGAACACCTGCAGCTCCCACAGCCCCTGCACGGTGCCGATGTCGGTCGGGATCCGCACCTGCGCGCGCAGGCTGCCATCGGTGGTGCGCAGCAGGCGCTGCGGCCAGCTGCGGCCATCCGGTGCGACCAGCAGGGCTTCACCCCCCAGGCCGCCACGACGCGATGCCAGCTGCGCGGTGGTGGCGCCGTCTTCCAGCAGGCGTGCCTGCAGCTGCACGTTGCCACCGGCCAGCACCTGCGCCTGGTTGGCCTGCACTTCCAACCGCAGCGGGCTGTTCGGCTCCAGCACCTGCACCACATAGCGGCCCTGCGCCTGCGTGCTCTGCAGGGTGTACGCACCGGCGGCACTGGTCGCGCCGGTGCGCAGCATGCTGCTGCCATCACTCACCGGCATGCCGGCATCCTGAAGCGCGCGCGCATCGACACTGCGGGCCACGCTGCTGCGGCCAGCCGGGTCGCGCACCTGCAGGGTATTGGCCGGCAGCGCGCGGGCTCCTGCGGCCGGACTCAGCTGGATCACCGCATCGGGCGCCGTCAGCGGCAGGTCCAGGCCGCGCTGCAGCTGCGTGCCATCGACCTGCTGCCAGTAACTGCGGCTGACCGAGGCATATGGCGTGGCCGCCTGCAGCGGCTGCGCCGGGTCCAGCGCCCAGGCAAACGACAACGGCGCGTGTTCGCTTTCATCGGCAGGCAGCGGCGCGGCCACCAATGCGGCAGGCACCTGATCGCCCGCGCGGGCCGCCTGCAGAGGCTGCGCGGCCTTCGCGGCGGAAAGGGACAGTACTGCCAGCACCGCACTGGCCAGCAGGGTGGAATGGGGCGTCATGGTCATCTCCCTCACTGGGTCAGGTCGTTGCGCAGCAGGGTGCCGAGGCCGAAGCACTCGCGCCGGCTCTGGTTGTGGCTGAGCGGTTCTGCGCCCTGGGTGCGCGCTGTGTCGGTGAACCAGGTGGTACCGGCCGCCTTCTGGCTGCTGCACTCCAGGAAGCCATCGGAGCAGGACGACAACCAGTTCTGGGTGAACTCCAGGCCAACGTTGGCGGCATAGCCACCGCAGTAGCTGTTGCTGTCCCACACCGCCGATTCCACGTCACTGCCGACCACCGCGCGGAACGGCCTGGGCAACGCCGGGCGACCGGCAGTGCCGTACAGGTTCTGCGCGTTGTAGGTGGCCATGCTGGCCACCTGCTGCTGGCGTACCGCGTCGTTCTTGTAGCCCAGCAGCCAGCCCAGTGACGTTTCGAAGGTATTGCCGTTGAGCACCGCATCGGCCAGTGGCGTGCCCGCCGAAGACGGTGCCAGTGCGTTGACCTTGCGCACCGTGCGGATGATCTTCGGATAGCGGCTGTCGTACGTCGGATTGGACAGGATCCAGCGCATCACGTTGCCGCCGTTGGAATGGGTAATCACCACCAGCTGGGTGATGCCTCGGCTGTCGATGAAACTGGTCAGCTGGTTGGCCAGGCAGCCGGCGGCCTCCGGTTTCCACATGTACTGGGTGAAGTCACAGTTGATGACCACATAGTTGCTGCTGTTCGGCAGGCCCTGGCGCACGGTGTCGATGATCGCCGGCTGCCAGTAGTCCTGGGTGGCATTGGTCTGCGCGCCGGTGCCATGCACGAAGGCCACGCCGACCACGTCGGCGGCCTGCGCCGGTGCTGCTGCCAGCCCCAGAAGCAGGGCCAGGACGGTACTTCCTGTTGCGGTGCTGCGCATCGCTTCTCTCCCTCTGTCTTCGGATCCCCCCGACCCGGCTGGAACTGGACGGCCCCTGGTGCCTGCCGATGTGCCGATGCTCACGGTGCGGCCGCGTGAAAGTCCGTGCGCTGCGCCCGGATTCAGCAGACTGGCACCCTTCGATGACGTTCTTCATCTCCTGTGATGACCATGCCGGGTCTGGCCGTATGACCGATGGCCACTGCGGTGCCGCGCACGGGCTGCGATCATGACGCGATGTTTTTCCTCCGGAGCCCGTCCATGTCGCTGATTTCCCACCCTGCCCGCCCGCTGCTCGGCCTCGCCGTTGCCGTGGCCCTGGCCGGCTGTGCTGCCACGGCCACCAAGCCGACCGCCGTCGAAGCCAACATCACCACCAAGGCCGTGGGCTATCTGGACAAGAGCGCTGTTCCGGCCAGCCTCGATCTGGTGCCGGCACCGCCGGTGGCCGGTTCGGCCGCCCTCGCCCTGGACGAACAGGTCAGCCGTGAAGCCCGCGCGCTGCGAGGCAGCCCGCGTTTCGCCCAGGCCGGCATCGATGCGGAACTCGGCTTCCCCGAAGGTGCAAACCACTTCTCCTGCGCCGCCGACATCGACGTCGATGCGGTGAAGACTCCGGCGCTGTATCGACTGCTGGAGCGCAGCCGGATCGACGCCAGCGCCGCTACCAAGGCAGCCAAGAACCACTACCAGCGCCCGCGCCCGTTCATGGTCAACGGTGAGCCGACCTGCTCGCCGAAGGACGAGGATGGCCTGCGCAAGAATGGTTCCTATCCATCCGGCCACACCTCGATCGGCTGGGCCTGGGCACTGATCCTGTCGGAGATCGTGCCGGACCGCGCCGATGCCATCCAGGCCCGCGGCCGCAACTACGGCGAGAGCCGCCTGGTATGCAACGTGCACTGGCAGAGCGACATCCTCGAAGGCCGCTTCATGGGTGCCGCCGCCGTGGCCCGCCTGCACGACAACGCCGCGTTCAACAAGGACCTGCTGGCCGCACGCAAGGAGATCGCTGCCGCGCGCACGGCCGGCCTGCACTCCAGCCGCGACTGCACCACCGAGAACGCGGTACTGAAGGTGCGTCCGCAGAGCGCGCTGTAGGCGCCTGCGCGATCGGTCATTGCCGGCCAGCGGCCGGCACTACCGGTGGGTGCGAAGCAGAAGGGCCGGCATTGCGCCGGCCCTTCTTCATTGCACTACCGCAGCGACCGCATCAGAACTTCGCGGTGAACTCCACGCCCCAGGTGCGCGGCTCGTTGAGGAAGCCGGTCAGGTTGTTGAAGTCGATCGCACCGACCACGCGGGTCTGGTTGTTCAGGTTGCGGCCGAACACCGCCACGTCGTACTGGCCATACTCCCAGTTGTAGCCCAGGCGCAGGCCGCCTTCCAGCGAACTACGGCCGCGGAATTCCGGCGACTCGTAGATGAAGAAGTTCACCGCGCTGCGGTAGGCCCAGTCGGTGTAGGCGTACAGCTCGCTGCCATCGCTGAGCGGGAAGCCCACGCGCAGGGTCGCGTTGTGGATCCACTTCGGCGCCTGCGGCAGCGGGTTGCCGTTCACCAGCGCGTAGGTCTGGCCGTTGATCACCGTGGTCGGGTCGGTGATGGTGCAGCCGCCGCCGCAGATCGCCACCGCCAGGTTCTTGTCATTGATCTCGGTGTCGTTGTAGCTGCTGCCAAAGGTCAGCAGGACGTTGTCGGCCAGGTAGGCCTCCAGGTCCAGCTCGACGCCCTGGCCGATGGTCTTGTCGGCGTTGAGCAGGGTGGCGGTGTTGTTGGAACCGCCCACGGCGATCAGCTGCTGGCCATCGACGTCGTAGCGGAACACGCTCAGGCCCAGGCGCGCGCGGCGCTCGAACAGGTCGGCCTTGATGCCGGCCTCGTACGAGATGACCTTCTCCGAATCGGCCTGCGACAGACCCGGCGCAAAGGCCAGGCGGCCCTGGATCGACGGCGCGCGGAAGCCCTTGGCCACGCGGGCGTAGGCGTTGATGTCGTCGGTGAGCTTGTAGACGCCGCTCAGGTCCCAGCTGACGTCGTTGACGTCGGTGTTGGCCAGGTACGGGCCACTGACCGGGGTGCCGAACGGAACCGCCTGCAGCACGCTGGCGCTGAAGTCCTTCTTGTCCTGGGTGTAGCGCACGCCGGCACGCAGCTTGAAGCGGTCGGTGACGTCGAAGTCACCCGAGGCGAACACTGCCCAGGCCTTGTTGCGCTGGTTCTGCACCACGTGGCCGGTCTGCGGATTGCCCGGGGCCAGCGAGTCGTAGTTGAAGTTGTTGATGGTCACGTCTTCATCGAAGTAGAAGACGCCGGCCTGCCAGTCGAAGCGGCCCCACTCGTTGGACTCGACGCGGAATTCCTGCGTCCACTGGCGATGGTGCGGCAGGCCATCAGCCGACTCCGAGGAGAACGGAATCAGGCCCGGGCCGTAGTTGCCGGCACCGAGGAAGGCCGCACCGTAGCCACCGTCGATGTCACCGCGGTTGAGCGATTCGGCGGTCTCGTAGCCGGTGATCGAGTGCAGGGTCACCGAGCCGAGGTTCCACTGCAGGCGCGCGCTGCCCCCCCAGGTCTCCAGGTCGGAGAAGTTGACGCCGTCGTTGGCCACCTTGTCGCGGTCGAAGTTCTCGACCAGCGAATTGCCACCCTTCTGGATGATGTTGGCGCGGAACAGGCGGGCGGTGCCGTTGAGCTTGCGCTTGTGCAGGTTGAACAGCGCTTCGAAGTCATCGCCTTCGTACAGGAACTGCACGCGGCCTGCCGCTTCGTCATAGCCTTCGAAGCCGCTGTTGGGCGCGCCCACACGGGTGTTGTCGACCCAGTCGTCACGACGCTGGTAGATCGCCGAGACGCGCGCCGACCAGCGGTCGGTCAGCGGGCCGCCGTAGGCGCCCTGCACGTTCCAGCTGTTGTAGCTGCCATAGCCGACGCGGAGGTAGCCATCGGCATCCTGCGACGGGCGCGCCGAGTCGAACTTGACCACGCCGGCCGGCGTGTTGCGGCCGAACAGGGTGCCCTGCGGGCCACGCAGCACTTCCACGTTGGCCAGGTCGAACAGCGGGAAGCCCTTCAGCAGCGGGCTTTCCTGCACGACGTCGTCGTATACCAGCGACACCGGCTGCGAGGCATTGAGATCGAAATCGGTGTTGCCCAGGCCGCGGATGTAGAAGCGCGGGAAGGCACGACCGTAGGACGACTCGATGTTGAGGCTCGGCACGCGTGCGGCCAGGAAGCGGATGTCATCGCCGGCCGAACCGAGCACATCCAGCTTCTCGCCCTGGATCGCGCTGACTGCGACCGGTACGTCCTTGGCGTTCTCGACACGGCGCTGCGCGGTGACCTGCAGGGTGTCGAGGGCAACCGGATCCTTGGCGGCAGGGGTTTCCTGGGCGGCTGCTACCAGCGGCAGCAGGGCGGAAAGAGCGGCAACGAGAGGGCGCGCGACCGGGAAGCGGCCACGGGAAGTGCGGGTCGGGGACATGGCGGTAGGCTGTGTTTGGAGGGGTGGTAAAACGGCGCTACCAGATAATTGTTGCAATACAGCACCTGCCCCGCAAATGCCGGCCGTTCATGGCCCCGTCGCCCTGCCCCCGGGGCGCTCGCTAGACTCGGGGTTTTCCAGCGCCGCGGAGCCGCCGCAATGACCCAGTGGTACTTCCATGCCTCGGCCCAGGCCGACCGAATCGGACCGCTCGATGACCCGGCCGCGCGCCGTTACGCGCAGGCCAACCCGCGCGCGCTGGCCTGGTGCCAGGGCATGAGCGGATGGACCTCGATTGCCGAAGTGCCTGAACTGCAATCCGCGGCCCCGGGCATGCCCCACACCCCACCCCCGGTCCCCGCCGCCGCCAGCGGCCGCGCCGACGACATCGAATTCCGCATCGTCGGCCATGAAATGCAGTTCGTGGAAATCGAGCTTGATCCCGGCGAGAGCGCCATTGCCGAGGCCGGCGCGCTGATGTTCAAGGACGCCACGGTGCAGATGGATACCGTGTTCGGCGCCGCCAATGGCGACCAGGGCGGCGGCTTCATGGGCAAGGTGATGGCTGCCGGCAAGCGCGTACTGACCGGCGAAAGCCTGTTCGCCACCGTCTACACCCAGAGCGGCCATGGCAAGGGCAAGGTCGCCTTCGCTGCGCCCTACCCTGGGACGGTGCTGGCGATGAAGCTGGACCAGCACGGCGGCCGCCTGATCTGCCAGAAGGACAGTTTCCTGGCCGGCGCGCGCGGCGTGCAGATCGGCGTGCAGTTCCAGCGCAAGATCATGACCGGCCTGTTCGGGGGCGAGGGTTTCATCATGCAGAAACTGGAGGGCGACGGCTGGGTGTTCATCCACGCCGGCGGCTGCGTGGTGGAGCGCGAGCTGGCCGCCGGCGAACGCCTGGACGTGGATACCGGCTGCGTGGTGGCCTACCACCCGACGGTGGACATGGACGTGCGTCGGGTGGCCGGCATCAAGAGCATGCTGTTCGGCGGCGAAGGGGTGTTCCTGGCCACGTTGACCGGCCCCGGCAAGGTCTGGCTGCAGTCGCTGCCGTTCTCACGCCTGGCCGGCCGCATGTGGATGGCCGCACCGCAGGGCGGCGGCCAGAGCCGCGGCGAAGGCTCGGTGCTGGGCGGCCTGGGCCGGATGCTGGATGGTGACAACCGGTTCTGACCGCCTCCGGTCGTGGGGGGGGGGGGGGGGGGG